>DATIUN010000334.1:0-5584 GCA_035466795.1 Azonexus sp.
CTGATGCTGCTGGCCCTGACCCAATGGCTTGCCCAGGACGTTCGCTTCTTCAACGTCTTCAACTACATCACGCTGCGCACGGTGCTGGCGGCGATGACGGCGCTGCTGATCTCGTTCGCCGCCGGGCCGCGCGTCATCCGCTGGCTGGCCGAGAAGAAGATCGGGCAGGCGGTGCGCAACGACGGACCGCAGACGCATCTGGTCAAGTCCGGCACGCCGACCATGGGCGGCGTGCTGATCCTGATCGCCATCGGCATCACGACCCTGCTCTGGGGCGACCTGACCAACAAGTACGTGTGGACGGTGCTGGTCGTCACCCTCGGCTATGGCATCGTCGGCTGGTACGACGACTGGAAGAAAGTGGTTTACCGCGATCCGAAAGGCCTTGCCGCGCGCTGGAAGTATTTCTGGCAGTCGGTGCTCGGCATCGGCGCTGCTCTGTTTCTCGCCTTCTCGGCCGATTCGCCGGCGCAGACCGAACTGATCGTGCCGTTCGTCAAGAGCGTTGCCTACCCGCTCGGCGTCGTCGGCTTCATCACGCTGACCTATTTCGTCATCGTCGGCACCAGCAACGCGGTCAACCTGACCGATGGCCTCGACGGCCTGGCGATCATGCCGACGGTGATGATCGCCGCCGCCTTTGCGCTGTTCGCTTACGTTACCGGCCACGCGGTCTACGCCAAGTACCTGCTGATTCCTTATGTGCCGGGCGCCGGCGAACTGTGCATCCTGCTCGGGGCGATCGCCGGCGCCGGGCTTGGCTTCCTGTGGTTCAACGCCTATCCGGCCGAAGTCTTCATGGGTGACGTCGGGGCGCTGGCGCTGGGCGCGGCGCTCGGCACCGTCGCCGTGATCATCCGCCAGGAAATCGTGCTGGTCATCATGGGTGGCGTCTTCGTCGTCGAGACGCTGTCGGTGATGCTGCAGGTCACCTGGTTCAAATACACCAAGAAGAAATACGGCGAGGGCCGGCGCATCCTGCGCATGGCGCCGCTGCATCACCATTTCGAACAATCCGGCTGGAAGGAGACGCAGGTCGTCGTCCGCTTCTGGATCATCACCATCATGCTCGTGCTGATCGGGCTATCGACCTTGAAATTGCGCTGATGGAACTCAAGGGCAAACGTGTTCTGGTAATCGGACTCGGCGAGTCGGGGCTGGCGATGGCCAAGTGGCTGCATCGCCAGGGCGCGTTCGTCCGTGTCGCCGATTCGCGCGGCAACCCGCCGAACCTGGAAGGGCTGGCCCGTGTCGCGCCGTCGGCCGAAGTGATTGCCGGGCCGTTTGCCGCGGCGACCTTTGCCGGGATCGACCTCGTCGCGCTGTCGCCGGGCGTGCCGAAGGCGACGCCGGCGATCGCTGCGGTCGACGTGCCGGTAATCTCGGAAATCGAGCTGTTCGCCGCCGGTGTCCGCGAGCAGGCACTTGGCTCGAAGATGATCGCCATCACCGGCAGCAACGGCAAGACGACGACCACGGCGCTGGCCGCCCATCTGCTGAATGGTGCCGGCGTTCCGGCCATCGCCTGCGGCAATATCTCGCCGTCGGCGCTCGATGCCCTGATGGATGCACTGGATGCGGGCGCCTTGCCGCAGATCTGGGTGGTCGAACTCTCCAGTTTCCAGCTCGAGACGACGCATCATCTGAATGCCGATGCGGCAACGGTGCTCAACATCTCGGAAGATCATCTCGATCGCTACGAGGGCGAATTGGCCAATTACGCCGCCGCCAAGTCGCGCGTCTTCCAGGGCAAGGGTGTGATGGTGCTCAATCGCGACGACGATTGGTCGATGGCCAACGGGCGCTGCGGCCGGACGATGGTCACCTTCGGACTGAATCCGGCGCCGCGCGCTGCCGATTACGGACTGGCCGGCGGCGCCATCTGCCGGGGCCATGAAGTGCTGGTCGCGGTCGACGCGTTGAAACTGTCCGGTTTGCACAACGCCGCCAATGCGATGGCGGCGCTCGCCCTGTGCGAAGCGGCCGGTATCGCGCCGGCCAGGCTGGTCGTGCCGCTCACCTCGTTCGCCGGGTTGCCGCACCGCGTCGAGCCGGTCGCCGAGATCGCCGGTGTTCGCTATATCGACGACTCGAAGGGAACCAACGTCGGGGCGACGCTTGCCGCCATCGAAGGCATGGGGCGCAAGGTCGCCATCGTTCTCGGCGGCGAAGGCAAGGGACAGGATTTCAGCCCGCTGCTGGCTGCACTCGAAAAACATGGCCGCGCCGTGGCGCTGATCGGCCGCGACGCCGCCACCATCGAAGCGGCAATTTCCGCTTGCGGCCTGCCGGTGCGGCACTGCACCGACATGGAAGAAGCGGTTCGCTGGCTGGCCGGCCGGGCAGTGGCCGGCGATTGCGTGCTGCTGTCGCCGGCCTGCGCCAGTCTCGACATGTACCGCAATTACGCGCAGCGGGCCGAGGCGTTCATCGCTGCAGTGAAGGGGTTGCCGGCATGATGATCAACGCCCTTGACGCGCCGCGCCGCCAGTTGCCGGAAATCGACTACGCGTTGTTGTGGAGCGTGCTGCTGCTGCTGTTTACCGGCATGGTCATGGTGTACTCGGCGTCGATCGCGATTGCCGAGGTCGGGCGCACCACCGGCTATCAGCCGACCTACTACCTGTGGCGCCATCTTGCCTTCCTCGTCATCAGCATGATGGCGGCCGGCATCGCTTTCCAGGTTCCGCTGAGTCTCTGGCAGCGCTATGCGCCGATTCTTTTCATGATCGGCGTCGCGCTGCTCGCCATCGTGCTGATTCCTGGCATCGGGCGCGATGTCAATGGCGCGCGGCGCTGGTTGCCGCTCGGTATCGTCAATCTGCAGCCGTCCGAGCTGATGAAGCTGTTTGCCGTGCTCTATACCGCCGACTATACGGTGCGCAAGATCAACGTCATGCACGACCTCAAGCAGGCCTTCCTGCCGATGTTCGGCGCGATGGCCGTGGTCGGCATGCTGCTGCTCAAGGAGCCGGATTTCGGCGCCTTCGTCGTCATCATTTCGATCGCCATGGGAATACTCTTCCTCGGCGGCCTCAAGGCGCGCCTGTTCGCGCTGCTGATCGTCGGGCTGCTGGCGGCCTTCGCGGTGCTGATCATCGTCTCGCCCTACCGGCGCGACCGCGTCTTCGGTTTCATGGACCCGTGGGCCGATGCCTTTGGCCGCGGCTATCAGCTCTCGCACTCGCTGATCGCCTTCGGGCGCGGCGAACTGTTCGGGGTCGGCCTCGGCGCCAGTCTCGAAAAACTGTTCTATCTGCCGGAAGCGCATACCGATTTCCTGCTCGCGGTGATTGCCGAGGAACTCGGGTTTTTCGGCGTGCTGGCGGTGATCGCGCTGTTTGCGCTGGTCGTCCAGCGCGCCTTCGCCATCGGCCGCCAGTCGGTACAACTCGACCGCCTCTATCCGGCGCTGGTCGCCATGGGCATCGGCATCTGGATCGGCGTCCAGTCCTTCATCAACATGGGCGTCAATATGGGCCTGCTGCCGACCAAAGGGCTGACCCTGCCGCTGATGAGTTTCGGTGGTTCGGGCATTTTGGCCAACTGCGTGGCGCTGGCCATCCTGCTGCGGGTAGATTGGGAAAACAGGCAACTCATGCGGGGTGGAAAACTATGACCACGTTCGCGTTGCCTGTTTCGTCGCAGGCTAACTTGCATAGCAAGTTAAGGGCGCAGCCCGGCCATAGACAAAATCGCCAGTTGATGCGCGGAGGCAAACTATGAGCCGAACCCTCCTGATCATGGCCGGCGGAACCGGTGGTCACATCTTCCCGGCCCTTGCCGTCGCCGAAAAAATGCGCGAGCGCGGCTGGCGCGTCGTCTGGCTTGGCAATCCGGAGGGCATGGAGGCCCGTCTGGTGCCGCAGCATGGTTTCGAGATGGTCTGGGTCAAGTTCGGCGCCCTGCGCGGCAAGGGTTTCCTGCGCAAGTTGCTGCTGCCGCTCAATCTGCTGCGTGGCTTCTGGCAGGCGCAGCGGGCCATTCGTCAGGTGCAGCCGAATGTCGTGCTCGGCATGGGCGGCTACATCACCTTCCCCGGCGGCATGATGGCTGCTCTGTTCGGCAAGCCATTGGTCGTTCATGAACAGAATTCGGTGGCCGGACTGGCCAACCGTGTGCTGGCCGGCGTCGCCGACCGCATCGTGACCGGTTTCCCGGAAGTGCTGAAACAGGGCGTCTGGGCCGGCAATCCGGTGCGCCCCGAAATCGCGAAAATCGCGCCGCCGGCCGAGCGCTTCGCCGGGCGCGACGGCGCTCTGCGCTTGTTGGTCATCGGCGGCAGTCTCGGCGCGCAGGCGCTCAACGAAATCATCCCGCAGGGCATGGCATTGCTCGGCGAGAACGAATTGCCGCAGATTGTTCATCAGGCCGGCGAAAAACATATCGAGGCACTCAAGGCCAATTACGCGGCGGCCGGCGTGCCCGCACATTGCGTGCCATTTATCGAGGACATGGCCGGCGCCTACGAATGGGCCGATCTGGTTGTTTGCCGGGCCGGCGCGTTGACCGTGGCAGAACTGGCGGCTGCCGGTGTCGCCAGCATCCTGGTGCCATTCCCGCACGCGGTCGACGATCACCAGACCGGCAATGCCAAATTCCTGGTCAATGTCGGTGGCGCCTTCCTGTTGCCGCAGGGCGAACTGTCGCCGGAGGCCATCGCGCTGATCCGCAATTACAGTCGCGGTCAACTGCTGGAAATGGCCGAAAAAGCCCGCAGCCTGGCCAAGCACGATGCCACCGAAGAAGTGGCCAATATTTGTGCAGAGAGCGCGAAATGAAACATAAAGTCAAACATATCCACTTCGTCGGCGTCGGGGGTTCGGGCATGAGCGGCATCGCCGAAGTCCTCGTTCACCTCGGCTACACGGTCAGCGGCTCCGACCTGGCGGCGAGCGCCACGACCCGTCGTCTCGAAGGCGAGGGGGTCAAGGTGATGATCGGCCACGCCGCCGAAAACACTTCCGGCGCCGATGCCGTGGTCGTGTCGACCGCGGTCAAGGCCGACAACCCGGAAGTCGTTGCCGCCCGCGAGCGCAAGATTCCGGTCGTGCCACGCGCCCAGATGCTGGCCGAACTGATGCGCCTCAAGCGCGGCATCGCCATCGCCGGCACACACGGCAAGACGACGACGACCAGCCTGATCACCAGCATTCTGGCTGAAGGCGGTATCGACCCGACCTTCGTCATCGGCGGTCGCCTCAACGCGGCGGGCGCCAACGCCCGGCTCGGCAGCGGCGATTTCCTGGTCGCCGAGGCCGACGAGTCCGATGCCTCCTTCCTCTTCCTGTCGCCGGTCATCTCGGTGGTCACCAACATCGACGCCGATCACATGGAAACCTACGGCCATGATTTCGAGCGGCTGAAAGGCGCCTTCGTCGATTTTCTCAGCCGCCTGCCGTTCTACGGCGTTGCCGTGCTCTGTGCTGACGATGCCAACGTCCGGGCCATCATGCCGCAGGTCGCCAAGCAGATCGTCACCTACGGCCTGACGCCGGGCTGCAACTTCTACGCCGAGAACGTCGTCGCCGCCGACGGCCAGATGCGCTTCGACTGTGTGCGCGTCAATGGCTCGGTGACGCGC
>DATIUN010000335.1:0-2350 GCA_035466795.1 Azonexus sp.
GTTCGCCGACGATGCTCATTTTCGCCCCAGCTTCCACCAGGCGAGGCCGCCGGACAGCAACAACCCGGCCACCATCACGACCGGCATCGGCCAGCGCAGGCCGGCGATGGCGGCCACGGTCAACGCCGTAAACGGCAGGAAAAGCGGCTTGTCCTTGATCGCCATGCCCATCCGCCAGGCCATCGCGAAAAGCAGGCCGGAACCGGCCGCGGCGATGCCGCGCAACATGGATTGGGCCAGCGGCAGGCTGCCGTAGCGGTCGTAGAGCAGCGCCAGCAGCAGGACGATGACCAAGGGGCCAGCGAGCAGGCCGAGCGGCGCGACGATGGCGCCGGCGATGCCGCGCTGGCGCTTGCCGACGATGACGGCCAGATTGATCACGTTCGGCCCGGGCAGAAACTGGCAGAAGCCGAGCTGGGTATTGAATTCCTCCGCCGTCATCCACTTGCGTTCGTCGACCAGCATGCGCCGGGCGAAGGGCAGAACCCCGCCAAAACCCGAGAGGCCAACCGAGGAAAAGCCCAAAAAAAGCGCCCGGAGATCCGGGCGGTTTTGGGGTTCGGGGCCTGTTGCGGTCAACGCCGATTCCGGGTCAATTTTCCAGCCGGAATTCGGCCGACCTGGCGTGCGCCGGCAGGCCCTCGCCGCGGGCCAGCGTCGCGGCAATGCGGCCCAGCGTCTGTGCGCCAGCCTGGGAAACCTTGATCAGGCTGGTGCGCTTCTGGAAGTCGTAGACGCCGAGCGGCGACGAGAAACGGGCGCTGCCCGAAGTCGGCAGCACGTGATTCGGCCCGGCACAGTAGTCGCCGAGCGACTCGGAAGTGTAGTGGCCGATGAAGATGGCGCCGGCGTGGTGGATTTTTTCGACCCAGGGGTCGGGATCGGCCAGCGCCAGTTCGAGGTGCTCCGGCGCGACGCGGTTGGCGATCGCGACAGCTTCCTCGAGATCGCGAACGAGAATCAGCGCACCGCGGTCTTTCAGCGAGGTTTCGATGACGGCGCGGCGCGGCATGGTCGGCAGCAGTTTTTCGATGCTGGCCTGCACCTGTTCGATGAACGCGGCGTCGGTGCAGATCAGGATCGACTGCGCCAGTTCGTCGTGCTCGGCCTGCGAAAAGAGGTCCATCGCCACCCAGTCCGGGTTGCCGGAGCCGTCCGAGACGACGAGGATTTCCGACGGCCCGGCCACCATGTCGATGCCGACGATGCCGAAGACGCGGCGCTTGGCGGTGGCAACGTAGGCATTGCCCGGCCCGACGATCTTGTCGACCTGCGGCACGGTCTGCGTGCCATAGGCCAGCGCACCGACCGCCTGGGCGCCGCCGATGGTGAATACGCGATCGACGCCGGCCAGGCAGGCCGCCGCCAGCACCAGCTGGTTGTGCTCGCCGCCCGGCGTCGGGACGACCATGATCAATTCCTTGACGCCGGCCACCTTGGCCGGAATCGCATTCATCAGCACGGAAGACGGATAAGCCGCCTTGCCGCCCGGCACGTAGAGTCCGACGCGGTCGAGCGGGGTAATCATCTGGCCGAGCATGGTGCCGTCGGCTTCGGTGTAGGACCAGCCTTCCAGGCGCTGCTTTTCGTGATAGACGCGCACCCGGTGGGCTGCTGCTTCCAGCGCCTGCCGCTGTTCCGCTGGCAAGCCGTCGAGCGCCCGCTGCATCTCGGCCCGTGAAAGCTCCAGATCGGCCATGCCGGTTGCCGTCAGGCGGTCGAACCGGTTGCTGTATTCAACGACCGCCGCATCGCCGCGCACCTTGACGTCGGCGAGAATAGCAGCGACGGTGTGCTCTATGCTGTCATCCGCCGCCGCCTCGAAGGCGAGCAGCGCGTCCATTTTTGCCGTGAAATCGGTGTCGACCGTAGCAAGTCGCTTGATGGCCACCATGGCTTACTTCTCCACCGCCCGTGCGAAGGCGTTGATAATCGGTTGCAGGGTTTCGCGCTTGACCTTGAGCGAGGCCTGGTTGACGACCAGCCTGCTCGAAATGTCCACGACATGTTCGACCGCCACCAGCTTGTTTGCCTTCAGCGTGCCGCCCGAGGACACCAGGTCGACGATCGCGTCGGCCAGGCCGGCCAGCGGCGCCAGTTCCATCGAGCCGTAGAGCTTGATCAGGTCGATATGCACGCCCTTGGCCGCGAAGTGTTCGCGCGCCGTCTTGGTGTATTTCGTGGCGACCTTGAGGCGGTTGCCCTGACGAACCGCGTTCTCGTAATCGAAACCCTCCGGCACGGCGACCATCATCCGGCACTTGGCGATTTTCAGGTCGAGCGGCGCGTAGAGGCCCTCGCCGCCATGTTCGATCAGCACGTCCTTGCCGGCCACGCCGAGATCGGCCGC
>DATIUN010000336.1:0-1874 GCA_035466795.1 Azonexus sp.
AGGCGGTGACGCAGACGCAGGTTTGAGCTGTATCAGGAATTGTTGATAAGGATCATGGGCAGCCTGCCGGCCTCAGCCCAAGATGGCTCCTCGTTTTGCACCGGCCTTGAATTCGACATGTTTCTGCTCAGACAACTCGGCACGGCGCTAGCCGCAGCCGCCGTTCTTGTTCCGGCACTGGCCGCCGAGACTGCCGCAACACAATTCGAGGCGCTGGCCAGCCTGCCGCAAGCCAGCCTCGAGGCCATACCGGGACAGAAGATCGAGGTCGATGTCGATCTCGCGGCGAGTTCGGGGTTTACCGTCGAGGTTCTCGGCGAGCGGGCCGAGGTGCGTTACCGCATGGCCTTCAACCAGATTGCCGAGGGCTGGAACTGGCGGCCGCTGGCGGATCCTGCGGTCGACGACTATTACCGGTACAAATTCCTGCCGCTGCAGTCGGCGCTGGTCGACCGCGGCGAGTACGCCCATGAAGACAAGATCGGCGTCACCCAGCAGATGAAGGTGGTCTGGCGCTACGACTACTTTCTCGCCTTCGACAACCTTTACGATTTCTATTCGCGGGTGGTCGACGACGATGCCGGCTTCAGTGCCGACCTGCCGGCCGGCGTGGCGACACATGTCGGGATGCGGGTACGGGCACACCTGATCGCGCCGGTGATCAGCGAAAGCACGACCTTCTGGAAGGCCACTTACGGCAAACCCAGCGATTTCACGTTGAAGAAGCGCTACCTGATGGCGACGCTGGACGAAGTCGAATTCGTCGATACCGGCACCGACCGCGTTCTCTGCCGCGTGGTGCCGGGAACGGCGCGCTGTTCGGCGCGCTGAGAAGGAGGCCTAGCGGTAGACGAGGACCGGCACCTTGGAGTGGGTCAGCACCTTGTTCGTCTCGCTGCCCAGCAGGAAACCGCTGATGCCGCGGCGCCCGTGCGAGGCCATGAAAATCAGGTCGCAGCCGGAGGTTTCGGCGGCGGCGATGATCGCCTCGTAAGGCACATCGCTGGTTGCCGCAATGGTTGTGCATTCAACGCCCGCGTCGTCGCATTGCTTCTTGACCTCACCGAGGTATTCGGTCGCCTGCTGGTCGGCCAGTTCGGCGAATTTCTCCGGCGTGGTCGGATCGATCAGGGCCCCTTCGCCGAAATAGGCGATCGGATATTCGGGCTTGGCAAAGAATACCGTCACCTTGGCGCCCGCCTCTTTGGCGAACGAGATCGCGCGTTGCGCGGTGGCTTTCGAAAGTTCGGAACCGTCGGTTGGTACCAGAATGTGCTTGAACATGGACTTCCTCCTCTATTGAGCGTGCCGACATGGCGGCCTTCTTGCGGCTCATGCTACGCCAAGTCTTGGCGAAGTGAAACAGGGGGCGACGGCGCCGCCTGATCGAGGCTGGAATATGGGTGATTACACCCAAAATACGGCGCCTCGCCATGGTATAAAAGAACGTGTATTCGTACGAGGAATTCAAGCATGCCCGACAGTTCTTCAGTAAGAAACCATGGCATCGACATCCATGACTTGAGTCCGCTGGAAACCGCCGGCATGGCGATCAGCAAGGCTGCCGATCCCTACGGCGTTACCACTTCGCTGCTCAACGCCCAGATGGCCTGGATGATGCATCCGCAGGAACTGCTGCGCGCCGCCAGCGCGCTGTCGGGCGATCTGCTGGCGCTGCAGACGCACGTGATGCGGCGGGCGCTCGGCATGCCCTCGGCGGATGTGATCGAACCCAATCCGGATGATGTGCGCTTTTCCGATCCGGTGTGGACCGATGCCGCGACCTGGGACATTATCAAGGAGTGGTACCTGGCCTTCACCCACCGGCTGCAGGACATGTACTTCGAGACGCCAGGCCAGTCGGACAAGGAGCG
>DATIUN010000337.1:0-5253 GCA_035466795.1 Azonexus sp.
GCCATCAGGCCGGCGGTGACCATGGCGATGGCCACGCCGCGGAAGGGGACCGGCACCTCGGCGCCTTCGATGCGTTCGCGAATGCCGGAGAAGAGGATCAGCACCAGCGAGAAGCCTACCGCGCTGCCGGCGCCGAAGAGCAGCGATTCGACGAAATTGTGCTTGTTCGAGATATTGAGCAGCGGCACGCCGAGCACCGCGCAATTGGTCGTGATCAGCGGCAGGTAGATGCCCAGCGTCTGTTGCAGCGTCGGCGAGGTCTTGGCGATGACCATCTCGGTGAGCTGGACGATGGCGGCGATGGTGACGATGAAGGACAGCGTGCGCAGGTATTCCAGCCCGAACGGCAGGAGCAGGTAATGGTCGATGATGTAGCTGGCCCCGGTCGCCATGGTCAGCACGAAAGTCGTGGCGGCGCCCATGCCGTATGCGGTCTCCAGTTTCTTGGAAACACCCATGAAGGGGCAAAGACCGAGAATCTTCACCAGCACGACGTTGTTGACCAACACCGCGCCGACGAGGATGAAAAGGTAGTGGCTCATGAATTAGAGGCAGTCGGGGCCTGTATTATCCAGCAATGATGCAGTCTGAACAACCGCAATGGAAATAAGGATTTAGGCCTGTCTCTTCATCACGTGGGCGAGTGTTTCGGCGACTTCGCCGACCAGATCGGGGCCACGGTAGATGAAGCCGCTGTAAAACTGCACCAGACTCGCGCCAGCCCTGATCTTCTCGGCCGCGTCGGCACCGCTCATGATGCCGCCGACGCCGATGATCGGCAGTTCGCCGGCCAGCGCGGTCGCCAGTTTTTTGAGAACATCCGTCGACTTGCGGAAGACCGGCGCGCCGGACAGGCCGCCCGTTTCATTCGCGTTCGCCAGGCCTTCGACGCCTTCACGCGACAGCGTGGTGTTGGTGGCGATGACGCCGTCCATGCGGTGGCGGCGCAGCGCGTCGGCGATCGCCGTGATCTGCGCGTCGTCGAGGTCGGGGGCGATCTTCAAGGCCAGCGGCACGTATTTGCCGTGCTTGTTGGCGAGAATCTCCTGGCGCGCCTTCAACTGCGAAAGCAGGTCGTCGAGTGCCTCGTCCTTCTGCAGTTCGCGCAGGTTCTTGGTGTTGGGCGACGAAATATTGACCGTGACGTAACTGGCGTCGTTGTAGACCTTGTTCAGGCAGATCAGGTAATCGTCGGCGGCGTGCTCGATCGGCGTCGTCGCGTTCTTGCCGATGTTGATGCCGAGGATGCCGCCGTTTTTTGGAAACTCGGCGGCGCGGACGTTTTCCAGCAGCTGGTCGACGCCGGCGTTGTTGAAGCCCATGCGGTTGATGATGCCCTGCGCCTCCGGGATGCGGAACAGGCGCGGGCGCGGGTTGCCGTCCTGCGGCTTGGGCGTGATGGTGCCGATTTCGAGGAAGCCGAAACCGAGCCGCGCCAGGCCGTCGATGTGGTCCCCGTTCTTGTCCAGCCCGGCGGCGAGGCCGACTGGATTCGGGAACTTGAGACCCATCGCCTCGACCGGGCACGGTGTCACCGGTTTGGCCAGGCACCCGGCGAGGCCGGTGGCATTCAGGAAGCCGATGCCGTCCATGCCGATGCCGTGGGCGGTTTCGGCATCGAGGGCGAAGAAGAATTTGCGGATGAGTGGATAGAGCATGGTCGCCAATTTTACCGCATCGCAGTAATTGTCAGGCGGCGTGATCGCTTCACGGCCCTGATTGCCGGCAACAATCTGTAACAGCTAGATCGGCCCGAGGGAGGCTAAACTATGCGCCCATGACAAAGCCGTTATTCCCGTTGTTCGTTGTTCTCCTCTGCCTCGCCACGCCGGTCGGCGCGGCAGGCCTGAGCGATCCGTTCGCGACCGATGCTCTGACCCCGCCGCGGCCGTCGCCGCAATCAGCCGGCCGTAGCAGCGATGTGCCCTGCGCCAGGGAAATTCCGGCGGCCCCGCTGACGGCGATCGATGCGGTCGACCTGGCGCTGTGCAACAATCCGCAGACGCGCGAAGTGTGGGCGGCAGCGCGTTCCCAGGCGGCGCAGGTCGGCGTCGCGCAGGCGGCTTGGCTGCCCGGTCTCGATGGCCGGCTGGGTGCCAGCCGCTACCAGAACGACGGCAGTTACTACAATGCGAACAGCGCAGTGCTGACGCTGTCGTGGCTGGTCTTCGATTCCGGCGCGCGCTCGGCCAACGGCGAAAATGCCCGGCAACTACTGGCCGCCGCCGCCGCGACGCAGGATGCTACGGTACAGTCGCTGTTCCTTTCGGCGTTGCAGGCCTTTTATTTTGCGCAGGCGACGCGGGCCGCCGTCGTGTCGACTACCGAAGCCGAGCGGGCGGCGCGCGAGGGATTCAACGCGGCCGAATCGCGCTACAACGTCGGTGTCGCCACGCCGGCCGACCGGCTGCTGGCGCAGACAGCACTGTCGCAGGCGACGCTCAACCGGATCAAGGCCGAAGGCGAGGCGCGCAACGCCCTGGGAACGCTGGCCAACGTGATGGGCTTCAAGGCCGGGCAGGCGCTGGCGCTGGAGCCGCCGCCGGCCGAGTTGCCGGCAGCTGATTTTCAGCGTGAGGTGGCGGCACTGATCGCCGAAGCCGAAGTCCGGCGGCCCGATCTGAAGGCGGCCGAAGCCCAGGTCAAGGCGGCGCAGGCCAGCGTCGATCTGGTGCAGGCGCAGGGGCGGCCGACGGTCAGTGTTTCCACCGGGCCGACATGGGCCGAGACCGATCGCGTTTCGGTCAACGGTGGCGTCATCGGCGTCACGGTCAATTTGCCGATCTTCAGCGGCTTCGACACCACCTACCGGGTGCGTGCCGCCGCCGCCCAGGTCGACGTCAGGAACGCGCAGCTGGAAACCTTGCGCAACCAGGTCGCGCTCGATGTCTGGAGGGCTTACCAGAGCCTGACGACCGCCACGCAAAGCCTGAAGACGACGGTCGACCTGATCGCCAGCGCCGAGCAGTCGGAGCGCGTCGCGCTCGGCCGCTACAAGGCCGGCGTCGGCACCGTGCTCGACCTGCTGACCGCGCAGAGCGCGCTGGCCGCCGCCCGCCTGCAGCGCATCCAGGCGGCGCTCGACTGGTTCGTCTATCGCGCCACGCTGGCCCAGGCCGTTGGCGCCCTCGATTACACGCTGCTGCAACCGGTGGCAGAAGGAAAACCATGAAACGCATCGGCAAGATACTCATTGGCGCGACGCTGGCCGTCGCCATGATCGGCGGCGGCGTCTGGTACGCCAAACAGCGCGCCGCCATGAACCCCGAGCAGCGCTACAAGCTGGCGACGATCGAGCGGGGCGACGTGACGCAGACGGTGTCGGCCAACGGCACGCTCAACCCGGTCGTCCTGGTCAGCGTCGGCACCCAGGTGTCGGGTACGGTCAGGAAGCTTTATGTCGATTTCAACGACAAGGTGGAAAAAGGCCAACCCCTGCTCGAACTGGACGATGCGCTGGTTTCCGCCAGCGAGCGCCAGAGCGCGGCGAACGTGGTCAGTGCGCAGGCAACCCTGGAACTGGCACAGGCCAACGAGGCGCGCATGAAGGCGCTGTTCGCTCAGGAATACGTCTCGAAGCAGGAGTACGATCAGGCGCGCCAGGCGCTCAAGGCGGGGCAGGCGCAAGTGGCGCTGGCGCGGGCGCAGAACGACCGTGACCGCGCCAACCTCAATTTCACCGTCATCCGCTCGCCAGTCGACGGCGTCGTCGTCGACCGCATCGTCGACCTTGGCCAGACCGTCGCGGCCAGTTTCCAGACTCCAACGCTGATCAAGATCGCCCAAGACCTTTCCGAGATGCGGATCGACACTAGCTTCGCCGAAGCCGACATCGGCCTCATCCGCGAGGGGCAGAAGGCACGATTCACGGTCGACGCCTTCCCGAACAAAAATTTCACCGGCGAGGTCCAGCAGATTCGCCTGAACCCGACCAACCAGCAGAACGTCGTCACCTACAACGTGCGCGTCAATGTCGCCAACCCGGATCATGTCCTGTTGCCGGGCATGACGGCTTACGTCAATATCGGCGTCGCCAAGCGCCAGGATGTGCTGCTGGTGCCGAACGGCGCATTGCGCTTCAAACCGGCCGACGCGGCCGAGAAGAAAGCGGAAAACGGCCAGAAATCGGCGTCGACCGCAGCAATGGCCCCCGGCATGGGGGCCGGCATGGATGGCGGCGGCATGGCCGGCAAGGGGCCGGGCGACAAGAAAGGCAAGAAGCGCGACGGCCAGAGCGGCACCGTCCACGTGCTCGATGGCGATGAGATCAGGGCGGTCAGCGTCCAGCTCGGCATCACCGACAACCGCAATACCGAGATCGTCGGCGGCGACCTGAAAGAGGGTGACCGCGTCGTCACCGGTGAAAATACCAGCGGCAGCGGCAAGCCTTCCAGCGTCGGCATGCGGATGTTCTGATGGCCGAGCCGGTAATCCGCGTGATCGGGCTGGGCAAGTCCTACGAAACGGCGGCCGGAATGTTCCCGGCCCTGCGCGGTGTCGACCTCGAGGTCGATCCCGGCGAATACATCGCCATCATGGGCCCCTCGGGGTCGGGCAAATCGACCTTCATGAACCTGCTCGGCTGTCTCGATACGCCGACCGCTGGCGACTATTTTCTCGCTGGCCGCAACGTGGCACACATGGAAAAGGATGCGCTGGCCAGCCTGCGCAACCGTACGCTCGGCTTTGTCTTTCAGGGCTTCAACCTGCTGCCGCGCATGAGCCTGCTCGATAACGTCGCACTGCCCCTGGTCTACAGCGGCACCGGCAAGGACGAGCGGCGCGCCGCCGCCCGCGCCGTGCTGCAAAAGGTCGGCCTCGGCCAGTACGCTGACTCGCTGCCCAGCCGAATTTCCGGTGGCCAGCAGCAGCGAGTGGCGATCGCCCGGGCGCTGGTCAACAAGCCGCGCCTGATCCTTGCCGACGAGCCCACCGGCAACCTCGACAGCCATACCAGCGAAGAGATCATGGCGTTCTTTGGCGAACTGAACCGCGAGGGGATTACCGTCGTGCTGGTCACGCACGAACCCGACATCGCGGCGCATGCCCGGCGCCAGGTGCGCTTTCTCGACGGGCAGATCGTCAGCGACCACGCGACTGTCGCTGTCACGGAGCCGGCGCCATGCTGAAGGCGATGCTCGGCGAAGCGTGGATGGCGATGGGTGCAAACCGGCTGCGCACTGCGCTGACCATGCTTGGCATGGTGATCGGCGTCGGTGCCGTCGTCATCATGATGGCCATCGGCCAGGGCGC
>DATIUN010000338.1:0-8571 GCA_035466795.1 Azonexus sp.
CGCCGGCCGGCAACGCCTCGACCTCGCGCAGCCGGCGCGACAACTGCCGCGTCCGCGTCTCGGCCTTGCTGATGCTGTTGCTCGCCTCATCGAGTTTCTTCCGGGTATGCGCCAGCGCCTCGCCGAATTTGCCGAATTCGGTCTTGACCGCCCCGAGCACCGCCCAGACTTCAGCCGAACGCTGCTCGATGGCCAACGTCCGGAAACCCATCTGCAGGCTGTTGAGCAGCGCCGCCAGCGTCGTCGGACCGGCCAGGCTGACCCGGAATTCGCGCTGCAGAGTGTCGGCCAGCCCCGGGCGGCGCAGGGCTTCCGCGTACAAGCCTTCGGTCGGCAGGTAAAGCAAGGCGAAATCGGTGGTGTGCGGCGGCGCCACGTACTTGTCGCGAATGCTGCGCGCCTCGGCCTTCAGGCGAACCTCGATCGCCTTGCTCGCCTCCTCGACCAGCGCCGCCTCGCCGCGCTCTTGGGCATCGATCAGGCGCTGGTAATCCTCGATCGGGAACTTGGCATCGATCGGCAGCCAGACCACCGCGCCATCGCCCTTGCCCGGCAGGCGGATGGCGAAATCGACGCGCTCGCCGCTGTCCGGGCGCGTCGCGACATTTGCCGCGAACTGGTCGGCCGTCAGCAATTGCTCGAGCAGCGCGGATAGCTGCACCTCGCCCCAGGTGCCGCGCGTCTTGACATTGCTCAGCACGCGCTTGAGGTCGCCGACACCAGCAGCCAGCGACTGCATTTCGCCAAGGCCGCGATGCACCTGTTCGAGACGCTCGCTGACCTGCTTGAACGATTCGCCGAGGCGCTGTTCGAGCGTGGCGTGCAGCTTTTCGTCGACGGTGCGGCGCATCTCCTCGAGCTTGCCGGCATTGTCGGCCTGGATTGCGGTCAACCGGCTCTCGACGGTCATTTTCAGGCGCTCGAAGCGTTCGTCGAGGCCCAGTGAAAAGCGGTTCAGTTCGCGGGCAAAGGCTTCCAGTCGCTCGGACTGCGCGCTGCCGAACTGGCCGACCTGGGTCGTCACCGCCTGGCTCAGCAAGGTCGCCGATTGCGCCCGTTCCTCGCGGTCGCGGAACGCTTCTTCGGCATCCTCGCGCCGGCCGCGCGCAAGCTCCTCGCGCAACTCGCGTTCGAGCCGTTCGAGCCCCTTTTCCTGCGCTTCCTGCAGGGCGCGCAGGCGCACCTCTTCTTCGCCGCGCCGGCTGCCGCGCAACAATACGACCATCAGCAACACGATGATGGCGACGAGTCCGCCCAGCAAGACCAGAAAAGACGGTTCGAGCACGCCTTACCTCAACGAGAAGTCGACACGACTGGCCTTGCCCTTGTCGTCCGCACCGACCTTGGGTGGCACGAGGAAAATGCGCTCGGCCGGCACCTTGCCCTGCTCGATCAGCCAGCCCTGGACGTTCTCGGCACGCAGCAGGGCGAGTTCCTTGACGTTTTCATCGCTGGCCGGCAGGTTGGTCAGCATCAGCTTCTCCATCTCCTCGACCGGCAAATCCTTCTGCATCCCGACCAGGTTGCGCGGTTTCGGGAACTTCGCTTCCTTGTAGGCGCGCTTCAGGTACTCCGGATATTCGGCGGGATCGACCACGACCGCTTCGACCGAACCGCCCTCGCCGTCCTTCCTGATCTGCTCCCTGAGCTTCTCGGCCTTGACCGCGCGCTCCATGGCGACCCGCTTGATCCCCTCCTTGTCGACCTCCGGATCGGCACGGCCCGTGATTTCCAGTTTCAGCGAATCGCGCTCGCGAAGCGCCTTGGACAGCGACTCCAGGCGCTTGGTCGCATCATCGCCGAAGGCGGCGCGCCCAGGTCCGAACTCGATGTTCGACAGTTCCTCACCGCCGCCGAACATCGAACCGAGCAACGCAAAGGGCGAGGTCACGGCCTTGACGAAAAGGTTGACGATGACCTTGATTACCAGCCCGCCGATCGAGAAATCCGGATCGTCGAGCGAACCGGAAATCGGCAGATTGAGGTCGATCTCGCCGCGATTGTTCTTGAGCAGCGAAATCGCCAGATTCACCGGCAGCGTGGTGGCATCGGGGCTTTCCACCTTGTCGCCGAACGTCAGTTGATCGATGAAGAGCTTGTTTTCGGCGGTAAGCTGGTTGTTTTCCAGCTTGTAGGCGACATTCAGCGACAGTTTCCCCTTCTCGATGTTGTAGCCGGCGTACTTGCCGGAATACGGCGAGAAGGGAACGAGATCGACGCCCTTCACTTCGGCCTTGATGTCGAGAAAGGACTTGGCGGCCAGCGGGTTCAGCTTGCCAATCACCTGCACCGGCGCCGAACCGGCGTAGGTGCCGCGCAACTCGAGGTCGGCCACGGTATCGGCAGCGGACGACAAGCCATTGACGCGTCCGGCAACCTTGGTCACATTCACCGTGTAGTTCGGCTTGATGAAGAAATCCGAGAAATTGACAGTGCCGCCCTGCAGCGTCACCTTGCCGATCCGGATCGGCAGCGGAGCCGCCTGCGGCTTGGCGGGCGCCGCCTTCTCGGCGCTTGCAACGGGCGCCGCCTGATCGGGTGTCCCGGCAAGCTGCTGGGCGCCACCCTCGGGTTTGCGCACGATGTCCTGCAGGTTGAGCCGGCCTTCCTTGCTCAGGATCAATCGCGAGTAGAAGTCGCTCAACGCCACCTCGCCGACATTGACCGCCATCGGTTGCAGGCGGAAATCGATTCCACCGAGATGCAGCGACCGCCACTTCAGGAAATCGGCATTGTTGACCTTGTCGACCGCAAGCAGGTCGCCGAGCGTCAGCGATCCCTTGTACGTCGCATTCAGCCCTTCCTTGCCCATCTCTGCCGTCACTTCGCCACTGCTGGAAACATGGCCACGGGTCAGCGCGATATTGAGGAAACTGGTGAAATACGGCTGCAGCGGCAACAGCGGAATCGCCTGCGTTTCAACCTTCAGCGCGGTCAGCAACGGCATCAATTGCACGCTGCCATCGACCTTGAGACTCCCTTTCTGGTTGATCCGGCTCTTCAGGGACAAAGTTCCCTTCTTGCCCGGCTCGGTCGACAGGTTCTCGGCGGCCAGGCTGAATCCGTCGATGGTCTGCACGGCAGCCGGCGTCGTCGACCGGTCCTCGACGCGAGCCACAACATCATCGACTGTCAGTTTGGTGACACTGACCTGCCACGGACGCTCATCCGACAGATCCTCGCGCGCCTTGCGGACAGTTTTCAGGACGGGCGAACTGAGCCATTCAATCTTGCCTTCCTTGTTGCGAACCAGCAGTGCCCGTATTTCCTGCGTCCCGGCCTCGGCCACGTCGACACGATGTCCACGGAGGTCGATTCGCACCCCCTTGGCTGCTACACGGCCAATCCGCATGCGGTCGCCGAGATCGACCCGGTACGTCGCTTCGCTGATCTCGATCGGATTGGCCAGCGTACCGTCGATCCTGCCGACCGCGACATCGATGTCGAGGACGTCGCCGCTGGTCGGCCGGACGGTTGACTCGTCCTGCCAGTGCATTTTCCCGTTGGTCAGGCGAACTTCCTCGACGCTCCACTCCGGTGCCTTCGCCGCCGGCTCCTTGACCTCCCCGCCGGCCCCCGCGGCAATCTGCTCGACCAGCCGCAACCAGTTCATTTCGCCGTCGCGGCTGACCGCCACGAAGGGTTCCATACCATCTAGCAGCACTCGCTTGACCGCGAAGCGGCGATTGATCAGGTCGGCGTTGTCGATATCGACGTCGAGCCGGTTCCAGGCCATCAGCGGCGCGCCATTCGCCTCGTTCATGTCGAAGCCGGAAACATGGGCGCTCCCCACCACGGTCAGTGAAAACACCTTCTCGGACAACTCCTTGAAGACGATCCGCAGTTCGGTATCGAGGGTGCCGGCTTTCAGGCGGATGGGTATCGAGCTGGGCAGATACGGCTGAAAGCCGGCCAGGTCGAGGCGGTCGAGGTCAAGGTTGAGCTCGCTTTCAAGATTGCCCTCGAAAATCTCCTTGCTCCGGCCCTTGAGCGCGAAAGGCGCGCCATCGACCACCGCCGAAAAACTCGGCTCGACCAGGCGCTCGGCCTGGTAAGGCAAGCTGGAAATGAAAGGAATCGACAGGTTGATGTCGCTGACGGTATGCGCCCTGCCCATCGGCTGGTCGTCGAACACCGCCTTGCCGCCGATGATCTGGATATTGTTGATCGAGAAACGCGGCGTCGGCGATGGCTCGGACGGCTTCAGCCACTTTTCCAGCAGGTCGGAAATGTCATATTTGCCCTCGCCGGTCCGCGTCACGGCGACGCGCGGCCCCTGCAGACGAATCTCGTCGACCACCGCACCGAACTGAAAAAGCGAGAACGAAGAAAGATTGACGAACAGTTCGTCGAAACCGGCAAATTCCTTGCCATCTTCGGCCTTGACCGAAACCCCGGCGACCCGCGCCGACAAGGCATACGGGCTGATGTCGATCTTCTCGATACTGACTTCGCGCTGCAATTCTGCGGACAACTGCTTGACCAGCAGCCATTTCATCAACGGCGGCCCGGCCAGGTAGCCAAGCAGGCCGAAACCAACGATCAGCCCGGCCAGCCACTTCCCAATGCGACGAGCGCGCGGCCCCTTGAGCGCCGCAACGACATTGGCTGTCTTGTCAGAGGATTTCTCGTCGGGCTGTGCTGTCATGGTCATCTACCGCTGGTTCGCTATTCCGTTGAATTTAGCATACCGGCGGGCGGAAAACCTCCCCGCCGACCAACATAAGAGCTTCCCGGAACGACTCAGAAGTTGTTCCGCCAGGCCCGAATGGCCGCGAAAATGGCCACTTTTTCGCGGTCGACCGCAGCGTGCGCCAATCCGGCAGCGATCACCGCCGGTTCGGTGCAACGCAGAAAAGGATTGGTTGCCTTCTCTTCGTGCAGTGTTGAGGGAATGGAGGAAAGCCCCCGGGCACGCAGTGCGGCAACCCGCACCACCCGTTCGTGCAGCGCGGCGCAGTCTGGCTCGACGGCTAATGCAAAGCGCAGATTGGCTTCTGTATATTCGTGGGCGCAGTAGATCAGGGTGTCGTCCGGCAGCGCAGCCAGGCGGTCAAGCGATGCGCTCATCTGCGCCGGCGTTCCCTCGAACAGGCGGCCGCAGCCGGCGCCGAACAGCGTGTCGCCGCAGAAGACCGCTCCTGGAACGTAATAGGCAAGGTGGCCGCGCGTATGGCCGCCGACCGGCAGCACATCGACGGTCTGCCCCAGCACATCGATCGTCTCGCCGCCGCTCAAGGGGTCGGTGCAGCCTGTGATAGACTCTCCAGCCGGTCCGAAGACCCTCGGCTGCCAGCGCGCGACAAGCTCTTCGACACCGCCCTGATGGTCGTCATGGTGGTGGGTGATCAGGATGGTTTCGAGCCGTAGCTGCATTTCGTCGAGCCGGGCGATGACCGGCGCGGCGTCGCCGGGATCGACCACGGCAGCCCGTCCGTCGCGGACCAGCAGCCAGATGTAGTTGTCCTTGAACGCGGGAATGTGCAGAATTTCGAACATGCCGGAACTATCGAGCGAAGACCGCCGGATGTCAATTCCGGGTCTCGAGCACTGGCTGGAAACAGCGCAGGGACGCTACGTTCGCGAGTGGGAATCCGCCAGCATGGATAACGCCATTGCCGATGTCTTCGGCTTCAACGCGCTCCAGCTCGGCCTGCCGCAATGCGATTTCCTCCATGCCAGCCGGATTCCATTGCGCCAGAAGGCCGCCGAAGCCGGCACAGTCGATGTGCTGTGCGAACTCGCGGCCCTGCCCTTCGCGTCGAACAGCACCGACCTCGTGATCCTGCCGCATGTGCTCGAATTCAGTGCGGATGCGCACCAGATTCTGCGCGAGGTCGAGCGCATCCTGATCCCGGAGGGACACCTGATCATCCTCGGCTTCAATCCCGTTTCGCTATGGGGCCTGCGCAATCGCTTCGACCGTAGCGGCAGCTTTCCGTGGCATGGCACCTACCTCTCCCTGACACGGCTCAAGGACTGGCTGAAACTGCTCGGTTTCGAGGTCGACCGCGGCAGTACCGGCTGTCACGTTCCACCCTGCGATCAGGAAGCGTGGCTCAGGCGCTGGCACTTCATGGAACGCGCCGGCGGACGCTGGTGGGGCTTGCCCGGCGGCGTCTACCTGTTGCATGCGATCAAGCGCACACACGCCATGCGCCTGATCAAGCCGAACTGGGGCAAGAATGCGGTCGGACGCAAGGCCCTGCGGCCGGTTGCGCAAAGGGAAAATCATGGCCGCTGAAGAATCCGTGGAAATTTTTACCGATGGCGCCTGCCGGGGCAACCCCGGCCCCGGCGGCTGGGGCGTGATTCTGCGCCTCGGGCGGCACGAAAGGGAATTGTGGGGTGGCGAACGGGAAACAACCAACAACCGGATGGAGATGACGGCCGCCATTCGCGCGCTGGAGGCCCTGAAGCGCCCGGTTGCCGGACGTGTCCATACCGACTCGCAATACGTGCTGAAGGGGATCAGCGAGTGGATCCACGGCTGGAAACGCAACGGCTGGAAGACTTCCGCCCGGCAGCCGGTGAAGAATGCCGATCTCTGGCAGCAACTCGATACCCTGAGCCAGCCGCACAAGCTGGAATGGATCTGGGTCAAGGGCCATGCCGGCCATCCGGAAAACGAACGCGCCGACGCCCTGGCCAACCGCGGCATCGACGAACTTAAGGACGCCTCATGAGACAGATCGTTCTCGATACCGAAACCACCGGCCTCGACCCGCGTCACGGCCACCGCATCATCGAAATCGCCTGCATCGAGATGGAAAGCCGCCGCCTGACCGGCCGCCACCTGCACAAGTACATCAACCCGGAGCGCGAGATCGACGAGGGTGCAGCCGCGGTACACGGCATCACGCTGGAATTTCTCGCCGACAAGCCAAGATTCGCCGACGTCATCGACGAGTTTCTCGAATTCATCAACGGCGCCGAACTGATCATTCACAACGCGCCGTTCGACCTTGGCTTCCTCAACGCCGAACTCGCCCGCCTCGACCGCGTACCGGTCGAAACACTGTGCAATGGCGTGACCGACACGCTCAAGATGGCCAGGGACCTGCACCCCGGCAAGCGCAACAGCCTCGACGCGCTGTGCGAACGCTACGAAATCGACAATTCACAGCGCACGCTGCATGGCGCGCTGCTCGACACGGAGCTGTTGTCGGAGGTTTTCCTGGCGATGACGCGCGGGCAGAACACGCTGATGATCGAACCCGATGCCACGCCCCGTTCGCAGTCGGGCAGGAGTGGCCGGCAGAGCGAACGCAAGCCGTTGCTGGTCCGCCGACCAAGCGCCGAGGAATTGGCCGAGCACCAGCGCGTGCTGGCAGCGATCGACAAGGAAACCAAGGGCGGCTGCCTCTGGGTGGCCGGCGGCTGACTCAGGCTGCGGGATCGCATCCCGAAAAAAGCGCAGCGGAAAATTCACGCTCGCGACTGACGATCAACTCGAGGAATTCTCCAGCATCGCGCATGGTACGGAAGGCATCGAAGCCGCGCTCGAGGAAGGCCTGCAGTTCGCCCAGACCGGCCATCTTTGCCGGCCCGTGCATCATTTTCAGGGCCATGCGCACGAAGGGCTTTTGGGCAAACGCATCGAGCGCTTCCCCGGTGTCGTTGATCAGGCGGATCTGCATTTCACGTCCCGGCTGGTCGCCAACCTTGCGGTAGGCATTGGCATAAGCCGCTTCATCCATGTCCGGGGCGTCGAGTTGCGTACCCAATACCCCGACCATCGCCCTGTCGAAACGCTCGGACAGTGCATCGACCTCGATCGCCAGCAGCAGTGCGCGCAGGCCGGAGACCGGCAGCATGCTGGTCATCAGCGGAAGAATCCGCTCCAGTTCGGCATCACGCTCACCACAATCCTTCGCGCTGTAGAGATCCGACAGGAAGAAGGTCGCTGCCTCTCCGTAACGCTCGCTACCGAGCAAATCGGCATGCGTCCGCGCCAGCCTGGCGACCTGCCATTCACGCAACACCAGCCTCCGCCGGCGGCTTGACGGGTCGGCCATCGCCGCCATGCGCAAGTCGCGCGCCTCGGCAATGAATGCTGTCAGGGCGGCCGAGCAGGTGGCCCGATCAAGATCGGAATGTTCGTGACGGTTCATGTGTGGATTATGACTAACCCGGCAATCGTCGTTTAGAAGCTTTTGCCTAGCGACATCCGGTCGGGCAAATTACACTGAATCCGTCCTTTAACGCTAGGCCGAAACGATGCTTGAGGTATTGGCACAATGACGACACGCCGCGAGTTTCTCAAGACTGGCGTGGGCGGCGCGTTACTACTGAACATCGCCGCCTGTAGCAGACCGCCGGTTGGGGACCGTCGCGCGGTGGTGCTCGCAGCGCTGATTCCCGTGTTTCTCGAGGGTGCGCTGCCAGCCAGCGGCGAGGTGCGTTCCGAACTGATCACGCGGACCATTGACGGCGTCGGCAAGGCCATTTCCGGCCTCTCCCTCGCTACACAGAAGGAGATTGAGGAATTGTTCGATCTGTTGAGCTTCGCGCCCACCCGGATAATCGCTGCCGGCATCTGGTCAGCATGGGCGGAAGCAACGCCGGAAG
>DATIUN010000339.1:0-9236 GCA_035466795.1 Azonexus sp.
GGACGATGAAATGGCTGAAAGGCCGTCAGTCTATCGGCGCCACCGGCAACTGTCACCGTGACGGCTTGTCGCCCGGCTCAGCGCCAAGCGCTCAAATCGTTTACGGGGCGAACACCGGCAAGCCCCAGTCCGCGCGCCGGCGCTCGTATTCCGCCTGCGGCAACTGCACCAGCAGCGGCGCTGCCGCGCCATCCAGCCAGCCGGCAATCTCGGTCATGTCGGCCAGTGACATCGCCGTACATCCCGCCGTCGGCATACCCGGCGCCGCCCAGACGTGCAGGAAAATGCACGATCCGCAACCCGCCACCGGCGGCGCAGCGTTATGCGCCACCACCGCCCCCACGATATAACGCTGATCGCTGCGCAGCATGTTCTCGCACGAAGCCCAGTCGGGCTGCGCCACGGCAGCCTGATCGACGATCCGGTTGTAATACGCCGACGCGGGGTCGTCGACGCACTTGTGATCGGCGATGGCCGGCAGGTAAGGCAGCTTCGCCGTCCGCACCAGATCGCTTTCCGCACCTGCCGCGCCGAACAGCGCAGAGATCGCGAACATCCCTGCCGGCGCCCGACCGTCGCCCTCGCGTTTCTCGCTCCCCACTCCGCAGCAATGCGGATGCAAACCCACGCCCCACGCCAGCCCCGAGCGGCCGAGGCTCACCGCCACCGGATTCCCGACCGGCAACCAATCCCCATCAACACCATCACGCGCGAAGCGCTGCAATCGTCCGCCGCTGCTCTCCCAGTGCTCCGCAACGACGACGAGCAACTGACGGGACGCCGACAGGCAGTTTGGGTAGGGTTGAACCGAAAGCATGGACGAAGCCCGAAAAAAGGAACGAGGGTCAATTCTGGCCGATTTTTCCGGTTGACCGCAGCAGGCCGGGGAATTGACGCCCCAAAGTAGCCGCAACGAGCTTTGGCCATGTGGCTGCCTTCTGCCTTTGCTGCCATCGCTGGCCCAGCCTGGTTACACCTGCGATGGAACGGTCAAAACAGCCCAGGCAAGCCATCCCGAACGACCGCTTGACCCCCGCGCTTCAATTCCTTGCAGCGCGGAGCCCAATACGGGGAAGGATTTATGCCAGATCGAAGCGGTCAGCGTTCATGACCTTCGTCCATGCGGCAACGAAGTCCCGTACGAACCTCTCCTTGTTGTCATCCTGCGCATAGACTTCAGCGTAGGCGCGAAGGATCGAGTTGGACCCGAAGACCAGATCCACCCGGGTCGCCGTCCACTTGACCGTACCGGTCTTGCGGTCGCGGATTTCATACAGGTTCCGGCCCGTCGGCTTCCACGTGTAGGCCATATCCGTGAGGTTGACGAAGAAGTCGTTGGTCAGCGCGCCGACGCGATCGGTCAGGACACCGTGCCGCGTGCCACCGTGGTTGGTGCCCAGTACGCGCATGCCGCCAACGAGCGCTGTCATCTCGTGGGCGGTGAGACCCATCAACTGCGTGCGATCGAGCAACAGTTCCTCGGCACTGACGACGTAATCCTTCTTGAGCCAGTTGCGGTAGCCGTCAGCCACCGGTTCCAGCACATCGAACGACTCGACATCCGTCATTTCCTGAGTGGCATCACCACGGCCCGGTGCGAAGGGAACAGTCACGTCGAAGCCTGCCGCCTTGGCCGCCTGCTCGACACCAAGGTTGCCGGCCAGCACGATCACATCGGCCACGCTGGCTCCGCTCTGCGCCGCAATGCCTTCGAGGACGGCCAGCACCTTGGCCAGACGCGCCGGTTCATTGCCATCCCAGTCCTTTTGCGGAGCCAGACGGATGCGCGCACCGTTGGCGCCACCGCGCTTGTCCGAACCCCGGAAGGTGCGGGCGCTGTCCCAGGCGGTTGACACCATCTCACTGATGCCGAGGCCACTGGCCGCGATCCTGGCCTTGAGCGCCGCGACGTCATAGCCCTTGCGCCCTGCGGGCACCGGATCCTGCCAGATCAGGTCTTCCTGCGGAACGTCCGGGCCAATGTAGCGTGCCTTCGGGCCCATGTCGCGGTGGGTCAGCTTGAACCAGGCACGGGCGAAGACTTCCGAGAAGTAGGCCTGATCGTCGCGGAAGCGTTCCGCGATCTTGCGGTATTCGGGGTCGAACTTCAGCGCCATGTCGGCGTCGGTCATCATCGGCTTGCAGCGAATAGAGGGATCCTCGACGTCGACCGGCATGTCCTCTTCCTTGATGTTGACCGGCTCCCACTGCCAGGCACCGGCAGGCGACTTCTGCAGCCACCAGTCGTAGCCGAGGAGCAGCTTGAAGTAGCCGTTGTCCCATTGCGTCGGGTGGGTGGTCCAGGCGCCTTCGATGCCGCTGCTCATCGTGTTGCGACCGATGCCGCGGGTCGTGTGGTTATTCCAGCCCAGGCCTTGCTCTTCCACCTCGGCACCCTCGGGAGCAGGACCGAGGTTCGCGGCGCTGCCATTGCCGTGCGACTTGCCGACGGTGTGGCCACCGGCGGTCAGGGCCACGGTCTCCTCGTCGTTCATGGCCATGCGGGCAAAAGTCACGCGCACGTCGCGGGCGGTCTTGAGCGGGTCAGGTTTGCCGTCCACGCCTTCGGGGTTCACGTAGATGAGGCCCATCATCACGGCGGCAAGCGGGTTTTCCAGATCACGCTCACCGGAATAACGGCTGTTGGCGCTGCCGCTGGGGGCCAGCCATTCCTTTTCGGAGCCCCAGTAGGTGTCTTTTTCCGGGTGCCAGATGTCTTCACGGCCAAAGCCGTAACCGAAGGTCTTAAGGCCCATCGACTCGTAGGCCATATTGCCGGCGAGGATGATCAGGTCGGCCCAGCTGAGCTTGTTGCCATATTTCTTCTTGATCGGCCATAGCAGGCGGCGGGCTTTGTCGAGGTTGACGTTGTCCGGCCATGAATTGATCGGTGCGAAACGCTGGTTGCCGGTACCGCCGCCGCCACGGCCGTCGGCGATGCGGTAGGTGCCCGCCGAGTGCCAGGCCATGCGGATCATCAGGCCGCCGTAGTGACCCCAGTCGGCCGGCCACCAGTCCTGGCTGTCGGTCATCAAGGCTTTGAGGTCTCTCTTCAGCGCTTCGACATCGAGCTTCTTGACCTCTTCGCGGTAGTTGAAGTCAGGCCCCAGGGGATTGGTCTTGCTGTCGTGCTGATGCAGGATATCGAGGTTCAGGGCCTTGGGCCACCACTCCATGTTAGACATGCTGGCCGACGTGGCACCACCGTGCATGACGGGACACTTGCCTGCGGAACTTGCGTCTTTTTTGTCCATTTCTCTGCTCTCCTGGGTGAGTGATGTTCACAGAACATCCGAACTCATCATAGTAAGACCTGCCATTTTTTGCTAATTGATTGGCTGGATAATCTCAATAGGTCATTACTATTGACGATGTGTTACCAGGATATGCTTACTCGTCCAGCAGGCCCACCCCTCCGGTCAACCGGAAATGCGACCCGGAATCGAAATCCGCCTGACCGCCATCAGTGGCTCGTACCCTCCGACTTGCTGATCTTGTTCCACACGTTGTACTTGCCGACCGGCTTCTTCATCGGCAGGCGCTTAACTTCCTTCAGCGTCGCCGCATCGTAGATGATCAGTGCGCCGTCCATTTCCCACAGGCTGGCCAGCACGTACTTGCCGTCTTTCGTGAACTCGACGTGGGCGAAGGTCTTGCCCGGCTCCGGTTTCAGTTCAGCGACGATTTCCAGCGTTTCCTTGTCGATGATCTGCATGGTGTCCTTGAACTCCTTGCTCATCATCGAATCGGTCCACGCGTAGCGGCTGTTTTCGTGGCTGCGCATGAAGAAGCCGGGGCCGCGGGTCCTGATCTGCTTGATCGTCTTCCAGGTCTGCATGTCGATGATGCTGATCAGGCCCTCGTTGAGGTTGGGCGTCGCCATCACGGTCTTGCCCTGCCACTGCCAACTGATGCCGGAGCCGAGGTGCGGCATGCCGGGCAGTTCGAGGTCGGCGATCTTCTTGCGCGCATCGAGGTTGACCACCTGGCCGCTGACCGCCGCCTTGGCGTCGTTGCGCGAGGCGCCCATCACCTCGTCGTAGCCCTGGGTGAAGTAGAAGTCGTCGAGGTAGTCGTCGAGCTGGCTGCGTTGCGGGTTGAGGAAGCCGGGGATGAACTTGCCTTCGCGGTACTTGAAATCGTGGATCATGCCAGCCGAAATGTCGTCGGCCTTCGGGTTGTACGAGACTTCCCAAACCTCTTTCACATCCTTCAGCGCGGCAACGAAGCTCTGGCGTGGCGCGGCGTCGTAGACGGCGGAAACCCGCGAGGTCGTCTTGCCATCCCTGTCCGTCACCGGCAGGATTTTTTTCAGGTTCAAGTCAGCGTCGAGGATGACCAGGCTGTGCGGCAGGTAGTTGGCCACCGCGACCCACTTGCCGTCGCCGGAGACCGCCGCGTTGCGCGTGTTGATGCCGGCGCGCACCTCGGCGATGACCTTGAGGTTCCACAGGTCGAATTTGGTGATCCAGCCGTCGCGCGAGGCGAAAAAGACGTAGCGCCCGTCCGGCGTGAATTTCGGCCCGCCGTGCAGGGCGAAGCGCGACGGGAAGCGGTGGATCGGTTCCAGCTTGTCGCCGTCGAGGATGGAGACATGATGGTCGCCGGTCTCGACCACGACGAAGAGGTTCAGCGGGTCGGCTTTGAATTGCGGTTTGTCAGGGAGGGAGCCGGGCGCGAAATTGACGATGCGCGAGGCCTTGATCTCGGCCTCGCCCCAGGCCGGCATCGGCTTGATCGGCGTGTAGGCATGCTCGACCAGCGCCTTGATTTCGGCATCGTTCAACTGTTGACCGAAGCCGAGCATTTGCGTCGCCGGCCTTCCTTCGCGGATGACCTCTTCCGCTTCGGGCTTGCGGAGGCGCGCGAGGTTTTCGGGGATCAGCGCCGGGCCGATGCCACCCAGTCGGTCAGGGCCGTGGCAGGCGGCGCAATGCTGTTTGTAGTTGGCGGCGACATCGGCCGCTTCGGCCAGTTGCGCCATGCCGAACAGGAACCAGGCGGCAAAGCCGGCGGGGACAAGTATTCTCCAGTTCACAGCCCGATCTCCTCGTCGGCGAGATAACAACCCGGATCCTCGGCCCACGGGTCGCCGGTCGTCTGCTGGGCGCGGACGCGGGTGTTGCCGTTGCAGATCTGCAGGTAGGCGCAGGCGCCGCAGCGCCCCTTGACCGCCCGCGGATGCTGCTTGAGGCCGGCCATCAGCGGGTCGGAGGTATCCGGCCAAATCTGCGAGAACGGCCGCTCCTTGACATTGCCCAGCGTGTAATGCCACCACATGGTGTCCGGGTGGACGTTGCCGAGGTTGTCGATGTTGGCGACATTGATGCCCGACGAATTGCCGCCCCACTGCCGTAGCTTGGCCTCGACATGCGCCGCCGAGTCCGGGAATCGGCGACGGACCCAGAGCAGGAAATAGACACCGTCGGCGTCGTTGTTGCCGGTCGTGAACTCCTTCTCCAGACCGCGCTGCCGGTATTCCCAACAGGTATCGAAGAGCAGGTCCATCGCCTGCCGGGTGAGCTGGTACTGGGCGTCGTCCTTGCGGTTCTTGTTGCCACGCCCGGCGTAATTCAGGTGCGAGAAATAGAAGCGGTCGATGCCTTCATCCTCGACCAGCTTGAGCAGGCCGGGCAGGTCGTGGGCGTTATCCTGCGTCATCGTGAAGCGCACGCCGATTTTCAGGCCAAGGTCGCGGCACAGCCGGATGCCCTTGAGCGACGCGTCGAAGGCGCCGTCGAGGCGGCGGAACTTGTCGTGGGTCGCGCCCAGGCCGTCGAGCGAGACGCCGACATAGTTGAAATCGCATTCGGCGATCTTGCCGATGTTGTTCTCGTCGATCAGCGTGCCGTTCGACGACAGGCCGACGTAGAAGCCTTGGGCCTTGGCGCGTTTGGCGATGTCGTAGATGTCCGGGCGCAGCAGCGGCTCGCCGCCGGAGAGGATGAGCACCGGCACCTTGAAGCCCTTGAGGTCGTCCATTACCGCGTAGACCAGCTCGGTACTCAGCTCGCCGGGAAAGTTGGTATCGGCCGAAATCGAATAGCAATGCTTGCAGGTCAGGTTGCAGCGCCGGATCAGGTTCCAGATCACCACCGGGCCGGGCGGGTTGCGCTTGGGGCCGAGCGGCGTCGGCTCGGCGATTTCCTGCATGTACTGGGAGATGCGAAACATGGTGTTCCTTGTTCGAGGCTTCGGCGTATTCAACGGCAGCGCGGGATGCGATGCATTGACGTGAGTCAAGCTCAGTAAGCATGGCGCATCGGACGGGCCGCGCAACCCTTGCGGTATACTCGCCCAATGCCTTCAAATGTAAAAAATTTCGCCGCCAGCGAACTGGTGCTCCCCGGCCATTGGGCCGCCGAAGTCGACCCGATGCTGGCCGACGGCGAGAAGACCCAGGCCTGGCTCGAACTCGATCTCGACCAACGCCTGCAATTCGCCAGCGGCGTGGTCATCGTCACCGACCGCCGCCTGCTCGCCCGCGCACCGGACGAAACCGGCTGGCGCGAATGGCCGCTGCGCCGTGGCCTGAACATGGACCACCACGACCACGCCGGGGTCGGCATGATCGAGGTACTCGACGAGCAGGGGCGTCTGGCCTGCTGGCGCTACACGCTCGGGCGCAACCTGGCGGCCCTGCGCCTGATCGGCGAGTTCGCGCTGCACCGCGACAGCGTCGCGACCGGCCAGCCGGTATTGCGGTCGACCGACGATATCTGCCCGAAATGCAAGGCGCCGCTACCGCCGGGCGAAGATGAATGCCCGATCTGCACGCGCGAAGAAACGGCGGCGCCCTCGACGTGGACGCTCTTCCGTCTGTGGCGCTTTGCCCGCCCCTACCGCTGGCAGCTGCTCAGCGGCTTCCTGTTGACGTTGGCGGCGACCGCCGCACAGTTGGTTCCGCCTTACCTGACCATGCCGCTGATGGACAACGTGCTGATTCCGTTCCAGAACGGCAAGCCCATCGACTGGCCGCTGGTCACCATGTATCTCGGCGGCCTGCTCGGCGCCGCACTGCTCGCCTGGGTGCTCGGCTGGATCCGTACCTATATTCTGGCGCTGATGTCGGAACGCATCGGCCGCGACCTGCGGACGACCACCTACGAGCACCTGCTCGGCTTGTCGCTCGAATACTTCGGCGGCAAGCGGACCGGCGATCTGATGGCGCGCATCGGCAGCGAGACTGACCGCATCAACGTCTTCCTGTCGCTCGACCTGCTCAATTTCGCCACCGACGTGCTGATGATCGTGATGACAGCGATCATCCTCTTCTCGATCAATCCCGCGCTGGCGCTGGTAACGCTGTTGCCGCTGCCGATCATCGGCTGGATGATCCATTATGTTCGCGAGAAGCTGCGCACCGGCTTCGAGAAGATCGACCGCGTCTGGGCCGAGGTGACCAACGTGCTGGCCGACACCATCCCCGGCATTCGCGTCGTCAAGGCCTTCGCCCAGGAAAAGCGCGAGGCCGAGCGCTTCCGCGCCGCCAACGAGCACAACCTGGCGATGAACGACAAGCTGAACAAGACCTGGTCGCTGTTCTCGCCGACCGTCACGCTGCTCACCGAAATCGGCCTGCTCGTCGTCTGGGCCTTCGGCATCTGGCAGATCTCGAAGAACGAGATAACGGTTGGCGTGCTGACCGCCTTCCTAGCCTACATCGGCCGCTTCTACACGCGGCTAGATTCGATGAGCCGCATCGTCTCGGCCACGCAGCGCGCAGCCTCGAGCACCAAGCGCATCTTCGACATCCTCGACCACGTCTCCAGCGTGCCCGAGCCGACCAACCCGGTGCACCTGACCAAGGTGACCGGCCAGATCGAACTGAAGAAAGCCAGCTTCCGCTACGGCACCCGCGCCGTAACGCGCGATGTCGATCTGGTGATCAAGCCGGGCGAAATGATTGGCCTGGTCGGCCATAGCGGCTCGGGCAAGAGTACCCTGGTCAACCTGATCTGCCGTTTCTACGACGTCACCGAAGGCGCGGTCTTCATCGACGGCGTCGATGTCCGCTCGGTGCCGGTTGCCGAGTTCCGCCAGCATATCGGCCTCGTCCTGCAGGAGCCCTTCCTGTTCTTTGGCACCATTGCCGAGAACATCGCCTACGGCAAGCCACACGCCAGCCGCGCCGAAATCATCGCCGCCGCGCGCGCCGCCCATGCCCACGAGTTCATCCTGCGCCTGGCGCATGGCTACGACTCGCTGGTCGGCGAACGCGGCCAGGGTCTGTCGGGCGGCGAGCGCCAGCGCATCTCGATTGCCCGCGCGCTGCTGATCGACCCGAAGATCCTGATCCTCGACGAAGCGACCTCCTCGGTCGATACCGAAACCGAGAAGGAAATCCAGAAGGCGCTCGACAACCTGGTACGCGGGCGCACCACGATCGCCATCGCCCACCGCCTGTCCACGCTCAGGAAGGCCGACCGGCTGGTGGTCATGGATCGCGGCCGCCTGGTCGAACTGGGCAACCACGATGAGCTGATGGCGGCCGAGGGCCATTACTACAAGCTCTATCAGGCGCAGGCACGCAATGTGGATACCGAGCAGGAAACCACGAGAAGCATCGATCTGCCCAGCAAGGAACTCAGCAAATGACGGCACCGGATTTCACCCTCGACCGCGACGCTTACGGTCGACTGGTTTTAAAGGCCAAAAATGACGAGATCCATGTCGGCGTCGTTCCCGTGCGCGCCTTCCCGATCGCCGCGCCCGACGAGGGCATCGCGTTAATCAACACCGAGGGCCACGAAGTCGGCTGGGCCGACAAGCTCGCCGATCTGCCGCCCGCTTTCGGCCAGCTGATCGAGGAAGAACTCGCCAGTCGCGAATTCGTGCCGGAAATCGAGAAAATCCTCGACGTTTCCAGCTTCGCCTGCCCGAGCACCTGGCAGGTCGTGACCAATCGCGGCAACGCGACGCTGCTGCTGAAAGGCGAGGAAGACATTCGCCGCCTCTCGCAAACGCAGATGATGATTTCCGACACCCACGGCATCCAGTTCCTGATCCGCGACATCGGCACCCTCGACCGCCACAGCCGCAAGCTGCTCGACCGCTTCCTGTAACGCCGCGTACCAGGCTGTGACATTTTTTTGACGACGGTCAGCCAGGAACGCCCGAAAGCGTTAATAATCACCAAATGCCCCATAATTTTTCTTACAGCGAGACGGAGCCGGGCGAACCAAGCATGAAGAAAAAAGACATCATCATCCGCGACATCATTCCCCTGCGCGGCC
>DATIUN010000340.1:0-6278 GCA_035466795.1 Azonexus sp.
ACGATGGATGTACCCTGCACGGTCGACGGCACGGTCAAGGAAGTGCTGGTCCAGCCCGGCTCCCGCGTCAGCGAAGGTGTCGTGCTGATCAAGGTCGAGGCTGGTGCCGCTGCTGCGGTCAACCCGGAAAAAGTGCCAAAAACGGACTCTGCGCCAGCCGCAACGGCCACTCCCGCGTCAGTCGCCGGCAGCCATGCAGGCGGTGCCGACCTGGAATGTGAAATGCTCGTCCTCGGTGCCGGCCCCGGCGGCTATTCCGCTGCCTTCCGCGCCGCCGACCTCGGCATGAAGACGATCATCGTCGAGCGCTATGCAACACTCGGCGGCGTTTGCCTGAACGTCGGCTGCATTCCGTCCAAGGCGTTGCTGCACGTTGCCGCAGTCATGGAAGAAGCCCAGCATGCCAGCGACCTCGGCGTCACCTTCGCGGCACCGCAAGTCGATATCGAAAAGCTGCGCGCCCACAAGGACAAGGTCGTCGGCAAGCTGACCGGCGGCCTGGCCGGCATGGCCAAGGGGCGCAAGGTCGACATCGTGCGCGGTTACGGTTCCTTCATCGACCCGCATCACATCGAGGTCGAGGAAACCACCGGCAACGGCCAGGACAAGACTGGCGTCAAGAAGATCATCAAGTTCTCGAAGTGCATCATCGCCGCCGGCTCGGCCGCCGTGCATCTGCCCTTCATCCCCAAGGATCCGCGCATCGTCGACTCGACCGGGGCGCTCGAACTGCGCTTCGTACCGAAGAAGATGCTGGTCATCGGCGGCGGCATCATCGGCCTCGAAATGGCCACCGTCTATTCCACCCTCGGCACCCGCGTCGATGTCGTGGAAATGATGGATGCCCTGATGCAGGGCCCCGATCGCGACACCGTCAAGGTCTGGGAAAAGCAGAACGCCGGCCGCTTCGACAAGATCATGCTGAAAACGAAGACGGTTGCGGTCGACGCCCAAAAAGACGGACTTTTCGTCAAATTTGAAGGAGAAGGCGCACCGACCGAGCCGGTCAAGTACGACATGATCCTGCAGGCCGCCGGCCGTGCCCCGAACGGCAAGAAGATCGCCGCCGAGAAGGCAGGCGTGGCAGTGACCGACCGCGGTTTCATCAACGTCGACGCCCAGATGCGCACCAACGTACCGCACATCTTCGCCATCGGCGACCTCGTCGGCCAGCCCATGCTGGCGCACAAGGCGGTGCATGAAGCGCACGTTGCCGCCGAAGTCGCCGCCGGTCACAAGGCGGCCTTCGATGCGACGGTGATTCCTGGCGTCGCCTACACCCACCCCGAAGTGGCCTGGGTCGGCTACACCGAGGAGCAGGCCAGGAAGGAAGGGCGCAAGGTCGAATCGGCCAAGTTCCCGTGGGCGGCTTCCGGGCGCGCCATCGCCAACGGCGCCGAATACGGTTTCACCAAGCTGATCTTCGATGCCGAAAGCCACCGTGTCATCGGCGGCGCCATCGTCGGCCCGAACGCCGGCGACATGATCGGCGAAGTCTGCCTGGCCATCGAAATGGGCTGCGATGCGGTCGATATCGGCAAGACCATCCACCCGCACCCGACCCTCGGCGAAACGGTCGGCATGGCCGCCGAAGTCGCGCACGGTACCTGTACCGACGTGCCGCCACCGCGCAGGAAATAGCATGGCCGGTTAAAATGGCAGCGGGCGACGGTATCCCGTCGCCCTTTTCCTGTCCATCTGAAACGCCATGACCGCCAACACCAATCTGCCCCGCCGCTCCGCCGAGGAGCAAGCCCACCTCGAATCCGAATTGCGCAACATGTTCGAGCACCGCATCAGCTTCAACGAAGTGCTCGGTTTCCAAGTCGAATCGCTCGGCCCCGGCGCTGCGTCCATCTCCTTTGCCATGCGCCCCGAGCTGGTCGGTCACTATCTGCATGGCCGCCTGCATGGCGGCGTCATCTCGACCGCGCTCGACACGGTCGGCGGATTCGTCGTCACGGTGGCGATCGCCGAGAAACATGCCAGCGAAAGCGCGGCCCAGGTCGCCCATCGGTTCGGGCGGGTCGGCACCATCGACCTGCGGGTCGACTACCTGCGTCAGGGCATCGGCAAAAAATTTACGGCCAGCGGACGTATTACCCGCCTCGGTGGCCGCATCGCCTCGGTGCAGATGACGCTGGAAAACGAAACCGGCCTCCTGCTGGCGACCGGGTCCGGTTCCTACATCGTCAGCTGAGGTCGCTCACAGGATCGGCACGCCCTGATGCTCGCCGCGCTCGTAGACCACGTTGGCGCGACCGACGATCAGCGGATCGAGATTGCCGATGCGCGCCGTATCCTTGTTCGTGTAGGGCAACTTGTGCAGGATGTAGCGCAAGGCATTCAGGCGCGCCCGCTTCTTGCAGTTCGACTTGATCACCGTCCACGGCGCATCGGCCGTGTCGGTGTGGAAGAACATCGCCTCCTTGGCCTTGGTGTAGTCATCCCACTTGTCGAGGGACGCCACGTCGATCGGTGACAGCTTCCACTGTTTCAGCGGGTGCACCTTGCGCTCGCCGAAACGGCGCCGCTGCTCCTCACGGCTGACCGAGAACCAGAACTTGATGACATGGGTGCCGTTGCGCACCAGCATGCGTTCGAACTCGGGCGCCTGACGGACGAATTCGACATACTCCTGTTCCGAGCAGAAGCCCATGACCCGCTCGACGCCGGCCCGGTTGTACCAGGAGCGGTCGAACAGCACGATTTCGCCATTGGTCGGCAAGTGTTCCACATAGCGCTGGAAATACCATTGGCCGCGCTCGATCTCGCTCGGCTTTTCCAGCGCGACGACGCGGGCGCCCCGTGGATTGAGGTGTTCCATGAAACGCTTGATCGTCCCCCCCTTGCCCGCCGCATCGCGACCCTCGAAGAGAATGACGACCTTCTGGCCGGTTTCCTTCACCCACGCCTGCAACTTGAGCAATTCAACCTGCAGGCGGTATTTCTGGCGCTCGTAATTGCGGCGCAGCATCAGGTTGCGGTACGGATAACCACCACCGCGCCAGTCCTTGACCAATTCCTCGTCCGGGTTGGGCGCCCGGTCGCCAATGACCATGCGCTGCTCCTTGAGCAGCCCCTTGAGCAAGGACAGTGAATCGTCGACTGGCAGCCCGGCGAGCACATCGCGCATCGCGCCCAATTTCGACTCCTGAGCACCGTCGACCGCAGCATGCACGACAAATCCCTCGATACCGGCCGCGGTGGTCGTGGGCGGAATGTCCCCCTTCGCCACCTGGCGGGCCCGGACAGTCCCCGCCTTTGGCTGCACGCCAACCACCGGCGCGCCTGCAACTGTAGTTTTCCTGATAGCCATGTCCCCTCCGTGCCAAAGCAAAGGGTCTATTTCACGGCAAACCGGGGTTCGTGTCTACTCCAGCAACTCTGCCGGAATCACGGCGCGCAGAACAGTTTGCGTTTCACCGCGACGAACGCGGTTGCTCAGCCACCACAGCGCCCCCTTCTTGATCGTCCATTCCGACTCGCTGCCGGCCAGCAACAAGGCGGCCAGGCTGCCGAGCGTCGGCTGGTGCCCGACGATCAGAACCGAACCGCCGGCCGCCGGCCAGCCGGAGGCGGCAATAAGTTCGGAAACGCAAGCCCCGGGACCGATCTTGCGCAGGGTCTCAAACGGCAGCTTGAGCGCCTCGGCGGTCTGCTGTGTGCGCACCGCCGGGCTGACGATAATGCGCAAGTCCTTGGGCTGGTGCTCGCGAACCCACTTCGCCATCACCCGCGCCTGCTTCTCACCGCGCTGCGTCAGGCGCCGCTTCAAGTCATCCTCGCCGTCTTCCGCCTCGGCATGGCGCCACAACAACAGATCCATCGTCGCCCCCTCCTGAAAATCCGCCATCATCGCGCCCCAAGGTTACAAAGACATTTCAGAAGTATAAGTAGGATTTCGGCCTGTTCGCCAGGCAGCCGAGCAGTTATCATTCGGGCTTGTTCATGCCAGCCAGACGATGATGCGCATACTCCTTCCAGCCGTCCTCCTGCTCTCCGCCCTGCTTGCCGCTTGCGCCTCCGACAAGGACGCGCTGACCGCCAAGGACATCCCGCAAAGCGGCGCGCTCAAGGTGCACCCGGGGCTGCTCGGCGCGCCAGTCGCTCCCCAGGCGCCGGCCAAGACCGACGCCGTCTCGGCGCCAGCGGAGCAACCGGGCACCCGCTAATCAGGCAGTTGCAAGGCAGAAAACGGCCACGCTAGCCCTTTCCCGCAAGGCGGCGGAGAAAGCCGCGCCGCGAGGGCACTCCAGGGCCCTCAAGCGAACCGGCGCCGGCATTTGGCCGAGCGGTCGGTGGCGCGGTATCGTGCATCGCGTCGCCGCAGATTCCGAGCATGACCTGGTTCGCAAGCGCAACCGCGGCCGCCATGTCCGGCAAGGACGCGACCGTCGCAACCAGCGGCGCATGCTGGTAAGCGCCGAGGCGACTGTCTTCCGCCGCGGTGAATGCCCCGGTTCCTTGCGGCAACTCAACGTATCGACGCTGGCCGGCTGGAATGTCACCCCATAAGTTCCCGCCACCGGGCAGCAGCACGAGATCCATGAACCAGGGCGTAATCACGACGCCGAGCCAATCGCCCTGACAAAATGTGAATCCAATGCTGGCGCAGTTCAGGAGTGGATTGACCGGACCCGCCGGTTCGCTTCGTTCGCGAAAACAGCGCGCGACCAACTCTCCCGGATTTTCTTCATGCCGATGGCCAGAACCGTGAGTCACTGTGTTTTGCAAGGCTTCTTGCGCATGCAGGCGATCCATTCGGCAAAGGAAATTTCGAGTACCTCCGGACGGCGCCGCTCGACGCTCTTGCGGCGCTCGCTCCAGCCGGACGGCGGACCGCGGTCCTCGCCTCGCCGATCTTCACCCGAACGTTTGTTCCTCGAATACTTCATTACATGTCCCGCTTGTTACCTGAACGGTCGAGATGCAAATTCATCGCTGCACCATAGCCTGCTTCAAGTGTCTGCTCATTCCCGGGATGAAGCAGTGAAGGATTTCACGGTGCACGAAAAATGCTGCCACAAACACCCGACACCTGGAAATACTTCTGGCAATCGCACAACTTCCTGCCGCGCAATCAGGCACTCCCGGTCACCATCACACTGCCAGATGCATTGTCAGAAAAGCAAAAGCCCGGTCACGGGGACCGGGCTAAGTGCTTGAATCTTGATGGTGGCCAATCGCGGAATCGAACCACGGACACGCGGATTTTCAATCCGCTGCTCTACCAACTGAGCTAATTGGCCAAAGGGAGGCGGAATTATAACGAGGAGTCCTGCCTACCGCAACAATGCCTGCCGAAAAACCGGCGTTCAAGTCCCGAGCGGCGGCGATTGCCGATACAGTTCCGAGAAGTCGTCCGGCGGCGGGGACGGCGGGGGCGGCGGTTGCCAGGTCGGAAAGATCACCCGGGCGATGGCGCCACGTCCGGCCGGGTTGGGACGGAGGCTGGCCGCTGCATCGTGCTGGGTGGCAATTTCCTGAACGATGGCGAGCCCCAGCCCGCTGCCCTCGGTCGACGCATCGTCAACCCGGTAGAAGCGTTCGAACACCATCTCGGCCTGCGCTTCGGTAATTCCCACCCCGTTGTCCTCAACCTCGAGAATGGTCTTGCCCGCCGAAGATTTCACCCTGCAGGTCACGCGGCCGTCGGCTGGCGTGTATCTGAGCGCGTTATCGAGAAGATTCTTGGCCAGTTCCTGCAGCAGGAAGACATTACCACTCACCATCGCCGACTCGTCCGCCTCGAAGCCCAGATCGATTCGCTTGGCGAGCGCCACCGTGACCCAGTCTGCAACTACGTCGCGCACCAGGACGACCAGATCGAGCGGTTCATGGCTCTGCTGCGCAGCCTCGCCTCCCTCGGCCCGGGCGAGCGTCAGCAACTGGTTGACCAGGCGCCCGGCACGATCAACGCCGACAGCAATCTGGCGTAGCGCATGGCGCAGCGCTTCCGGGTCGACTTCGCGGATGGCGAACTGCGCCTGCGTCTTCAATCCGGTAAGCGGGGTACGCATCTGGTGCGCGGCATCGGCCACGAAACGCTGCTGCGCTTCGACGTTGCGCTTCATGCGCTCGAGCATTTCGTTGAAGGCCACGACCAGCGGCTCCAGTTCCTCGGGCACGCGGCGCGTGGCAATTGGCGACAGATCGCCCGAATCACGTGTTTCAATCGTCTTGCGCAGGCGATTCAACGGCCGCAGTCCGCGCGACAAGCCAAACCAGACCAGCATGACGGCCAGCGGAATGATGACGAACTGGGGCAGGATGAC
>DATIUN010000341.1:0-2345 GCA_035466795.1 Azonexus sp.
GGTGACCGTCCACTTCGCGGGCCTGCCAGACGCCATACTGCTTGCAGACGGCACCTTCGGCATCGGAGAGCAGCTCGGTACCGATGCCTTCCTTGTCGCGGAACTCGGCATGCTGGATGCACTCGTCGCGGCTGATGCCGAAGAGAACACAATTCACCCGCCCGAATTCCTCCTCATGATCGGAAAAATCGGTCGCTTCCTTGGTACAGCAGGGCGTGCCATCCTTGGGATAGAAAAAGAGCACCACATGCTTCTTGCCCTTGTACGCGGCCAGATCGACCGTTTCCATGTCGGCATCGGGCAACGCAAACATCGGGGCCTTGTCGCCAACCTTGAGCAGCATGTTGTTCTCCTGAGGAACTCTGCGGGGGTGATTCCGCGGCCCATTCTAACGGAGCAAAATGCTTGTGAATACTGCGGTCGACGCCTTTATTTGCGTTATTTTCCGGGAACTTTTTCCGGAATCTGGACGAAGCTTTCGTCCTGGCGGATCATGCCCAACTCGAAACGTGCACGTTCCTCGATCGCGTCATAACCCTGCTTCAGGTCGCGTACCTCGGCGTCGAGGCCCGCGTTCCTGATTTCCAGCTTGCGCGTCACGTCCTTCTGTTGCTGAAGTTGACGGTCGTAATCCCACACCTTCAGCCAGCCGCCCTTCCCCAGCCACAGGGGATATTGCAGCAGAGCGATCAACGCGAGGAGGCCGACCGTCAGCCAGCGCATCAAACGTCAGCGCAGGTTGTAGAAGGTATCGCGACCGGGGTAGGAGGCGGTATCGCCGAGATCTTCCTCGATGCGCAACAGCTGGTTGTATTTGGCGATGCGGTCGGAGCGCGACAGCGACCCGGTCTTGATCTGGCCAGCGTTGAGACCAACGGCGATGTCGGCAATGGTGCTGTCCTCGGTTTCGCCGGAACGATGCGAGATCACCGCCGTGTAGCCGGAGCGCTTGGCCATTTCGACGGCGGCGAAAGTTTCGGACAGGGTGCCGATCTGGTTGATCTTGATCAGGATCGAATTGGCAATGCCCTTACTGATGCCTTCCTTGAAGATCCTGGTGTTGGTGACGAAGATGTCATCGCCGACGATTTGCACCGATTTGCCCAGGCGGTCGGTCAGCAGCTTCCAGCCATCCCAGTCGGCTTCTGACATGCCGTCTTCGATCGAAACGATCGGGAACTGGTCGGCCAGATTGGCGAGATAGTCGGTGAATTGCGCCGAGGTCAGTTGCAGGCCTTCGCCGGCCAGGTGGTATTTGCCGTCCTTGTAGAACTCGGAGGCGGCGCAGTCCAGCGCCAGCAGTACGTCCTTGCCCGGGACGTAACCCGCGCTCTCGATCGCCTGCATGATGATCTCGAGCGCTTCGGCATGGCTGCCGAGGTTGGGGGCGAAGCCGCCTTCGTCGCCGACGGCGGTCGAGTGCCCCTTCTTGTCCAGCAGCTTCTTCAGTGCGTGGAAGACCTCGGCGCCACAGCGCAGGGCTTCGCGGAAGGTTGCGGCACCGACCGGCATGATCATGAATTCCTGGATGTCCAGGCTGTTATTGGCGTGCTCGCCACCGTTGATGATGTTCATCATCGGCACCGGCATCTGCATCGGGCTCATGCCGCCGAAGTAGCGGTAGAGCGGCAGGCCGGATTCCTCGGCGGCGGCCTTGGCAACCGCCATCGAGACCGCGAGGATGGCGTTGGCGCCAAGGCGCGACTTGTTGTCGGTACCGTCGAGGTCGATCATGGTCTGGTCGATGAAGGCCTGTTCCTGGGCATCGAGGCCGATGATGGCTTCGGAAATCTCGGTATTGACGTTTTCGACCGCCTGCATGACACCCTTGCCGAGAAAGCGAGCTGCATCGCCGTCGCGCAACTCGATGGCCTCACGCGTACCGGTGGACGCACCCGACGGCACGGCGGCCCGACCCATGACGCCGCTTTCCAGCAGCACGTCGGCTTCAACAGTGGGATTGCCACGGGAATCGAGAATCTCTCGTGCTACAACATCAACGATTGAGCTCATATTAGTTCCTTAATTTCAATAGATTAAAAAAACTACTTAAATTAAATTCTAAATACCGGCCACGACCAGCATATTCATTTCAGCGATCCGTTCACGTGCTTTGCGGGCTGTCTGGTATTCGGCCGAATTGTAAAAACACCGGGCCTGGTCTACCGATTCGAACTCGACGATGACCAGTCGCGGCAGCTTGGTCCAACTGCCTTCAAGAATCTCGACAGCGCCGCCACGCACCAGGTAGCGTCCGCCATATTGCGCGATCGCCGCCTGGGCCAGATTCTTGTAGATTTCGTAGGCCTCCGGGTCGCTGACCTTGGCCTCGACAATCAGGTATC
>DATIUN010000342.1:0-1537 GCA_035466795.1 Azonexus sp.
CTTCGCCCGGGCGCGCCACGTCGAGGAATTCAACCTCTACCAGCAGACGCTGGACCGCAACCTGGGTGCGCTGAACACCGTGCTGCTGATCACCGGCTCATGGTTCGTCGTGCTTGCCGTGCAGGCTGCGCACCACGACAACCGCCCGGCGATTTCCCGCAACATCCTGCTCGGCTGGCTGTGCGGCGCCGGCTTCCTGGTCGTCAAGGTCATCGAGTACGCCGCCAAGTTCGGCGCCGGCATCTCGATGTCGACCAACACCTTCTACATGTTCTACATCTCGCTGACCTTCTTCCATTTCATGCATGTCATCCTCGGCATGGTCATTCTCGCCATCCTCTGGGTGCAGGCGCGCAAGGAGGTCTATGGCAGCCACGATGTGCACGGCCTGGAAAGCGGCGCCGCTTACTGGCACATGGTCGACCTGTTGTGGATCGTCCTGTTCCCCCTCGTCTACGTGATGCGCTGACCATGAACGCCCTGAAAAATCCTGCCCACCGCGCCTGGCTGATCCTCATCATCGCCACCGGCATCACCTGGTATCTCGGCGAAGTCGGCGCCGCCGGCACGCTGGCCATCGTTTCCATGCTGGTCATCGCCTTCGTCAAGGGACGGCTGGTGATTCTCGATTTCATGGAACTGCGCGAAGCGCCGCGCTTCTGGCGAGCCCTGCTCGAGGGGTGGCTTATACTCGTGTCCAGCCTGATTCTGCTTGCCTACTGGATCTCTCTCAAATGACCGAACTGCCCTTCTACGAGCCTTCCGGCAACGAAATTTCGCTCTTCGAGCACGCCTTCCGCGAACGCCTGCCGCTGCTCATCAAGGGCCCGACCGGCTGCGGCAAGACGCGTTTCGTCTCGCACATGGCGGCCCGGCTGAAGCTGCCGCTGTACACCGTCGCCTGCCATGACGACCTGACCGCCGCCGACCTCGTTGGCCGCCATCTGATTTCGGACACAGGCACCTACTGGTGCGATGGCCCGCTGACCCGCGCCGTGCGCGAAGGCGGCATCTGTTACCTCGACGAAGTGGTCGAGGCGCGCAAGGACACCACCGTCGTCCTCCACCCGCTGGCCGACGACCGCCGTATCCTGCCCATCGACCGCACCGGCGAAACGCTCGAAGCGCCGCCCAATTTCATGCTTGTGGTTTCCTACAACCCAGGCTACCAGAACCTGCTCAAGGGCCTGAAGCCGTCGACCCGCCAGCGCTTCGTCTCGATGCGCTTCGACTTTCCCGGGGCCGAGCGCGAGATCTCCATCCTGCTCGGCGAAACCGGCTGCGACGCCGACCTCGCCAAGCGCCTGGTCGGCATCGCCAAGTCCTTCCGCGCGCTCAAGGATCGCGACCTCGAGGAAGTCGCCAGTACCCGCCTGCTCGTCTATGCCGCAACGCTGATCAAGTCCGGTTTCGACGTCAGCGCCGCCTGCCGCGCCGCGCTGGTCGAGAGCCTGACCGACGACGAGGAAACCGTCGACGCACTCATGGAAATCGTCAATGCCACCTTCGGACGATGACTTCGGGTTCGCCGAGGAAA
>DATIUN010000343.1:0-5140 GCA_035466795.1 Azonexus sp.
AACCTGCACCGCGCGATTGGCTGCCACGACGCCGCCGTAAGGTTCGTCGCTGCCGGCAGGAATGCTGTTGTCAAACTCTCGCCAGGCCTCGACGCGACGCGTGTTCTGGTCGATCAGGGTAGCGCGGAGTGTGAAACGGACGGTGCTGGGCCGGGTGCGAAAATCCTGTTGCAGGCGGATGATCTCGGTATCGAGCCGCAGGTCGCCCGCCGCATTGCTCGGAGTCAATACGACGGCGCGAAACGCCCCGGTTCTTTCGATGGCAGCAACCAGGAGCGGCGCCAGCATGCGGGCTGGCGGTTCTATCCATTCGCTGTGCGCAAAGTATTCCAGCTTGAAGGTGTCACGCACGTAGATGATGCGCTGGCTGTCGTGGCCGGCGGCCGCGTGGGGCGGGCTGACAACCAAGGTCGGCGCCGACGCTGACGCCGCAACCGCTGACTTGCCGGGAATGCCGTCGAGCGAATAGTAGGTCGGGTTCGGTGTCTCGCCCGGTTGCAGCAGGCTGCAGGCGCCGAGTGCCATGAGCGTCAGACCTCCGGCAACAAGCCGGCAAACCTGGCGGGCAGATATCCATTGATTCGTCTTCATGGTTTCGCTCCTGTTTCTCCCGGCCCTTCCGGAACCGGTTGGCGACCGAACAGCAGGCCGGACGGATTGCGTTCGGTTTGCTCGGTCAGGCGGCGCAGCGAGGTCGACAGGACGCTGAGTTCTCCGAGCAGGCGCTCCAGTTCCGGCAGCGTTTCGGACGTGAAACGCTTGACGTCGTTACCCACCGTGCTGACCGTCTTGCCGGCGCCGGCCGAGGTGGCGGCAACTTCATTGCCCATCTTTTCGATGGCGTCCGCCGCACGTCCGACACGATCAATCACCGGCCCCAGCCTCGCCGAGGCCCCCGCCGAGTTTTCAAACGTTCGGGCAGCGTTGACCATGCCGGCGTCGAGCGTCTCCTTGCGCGCAGCGATGGTATGCGCCACGGTGGCGATGTCGGCGAGTGCGTTCTTGAACGACGCCTGGTTTTCTTCGCTGAGGATGGCGTTGATATTTTTCGAGGTGCTGTCCAGCTTGGCCAGTACGGAGGTCAATACGTTCTCAAGGCGCGCGCTGAGCGATGGCCTGGTCTGGATCTCCGGATAGTCGCTCCCCGGTTTGGCACTTAACGGCGCTGCATCGCGCGTGCCGCCGCTGAGTTCGACATAGGCGATACCGGTGAGTCCCTGGGTCTTGAGGATCGCCACCGTGTCATCCTTGATCGGCGTACCGCGCTCGATCGCGAAAAGCAGCTTCACCCGCTCCGGGTTGTCTACATCGATCCGGATTTCCCGCACTTTTCCGACGTCGACCCCGTTGAACTTGACCGGTGCGTTCAAATTGAGCCCGGCGACCGATTCCTCCTCAATCGCCAGATAGAGGTCGTATTTCTTCTGGAAGGCGCCACCCGAAGCCAGCCACAGTGCGCCAGCGATCAGCACGGCACCGAGCAGCAGAACAAAAGCCCCGACCAGCGCATAGTTCACTTTGGTTTCGATGATGATCTCCCGGTTCTTTCGTTGTCTTGCCCTGCGGCTTGCTGTTGTTCCTGCGCCGCCCGCCCGCGCGGGCCATCGAAGAATTTCCGGATGGCAGGGTTTTCCATGGTCGACAGTTCGAGCATCGATCCGACGCCTTGCACCTTGCCGTCGGCGAGAACGGCGACGCGGTGGGCAACCTGCCACAGCAGGTCCAGGTCATGCGTAATCATGACAATGGTCAGGCCGAACAAGTCGCTCAGTTTGCGTATCAGTTCATCGACTTCGCCGGCACTCTCGGGATCGAGCCCGGCAGTTGGTTCGTCGAGAAAAAGCAGTTCGGGGTCGAGCGACAGGGCGCGGGCAAGGGAAGCCCGTTTCAACATGCCGCCACTGAGTTCGGTCGGATACTGGGCGCCGACCTCTGGCGCCAGGCCGGTCATCGCCAGCTTCCAGTCGGCAATCTCATCGATCAGCCGGTCGCCAAGGTCGGTATGTTCGCGCAGCGGCAAGCCGACATTTTCCTTGACCGTCAGCGAGCCGAACAAGCCACCATGCTGGAACATGACGCCCCAGCGTTGGCGCATGGCAAGCGCCTCATCGTCTCCGAGCTTGTCGATATCCACGCCGAGCACCCGGATCGTGCCGGAGTCCGGGCGCTGCAGCAGGATCATCTGGCGCAGCAAGGTCGATTTGCCGGAGCCGCTGCCACCAATCAACGCGAATATTTCCCCCCGGCGCACCTCGAGATCGAGTTCTTCATGCACGACATGCTCGCCATAGCGCGTCGATACCTTGCTGATCTCGATCACCGGTGTGTCGTCTTGCATGTCAGAGGTCCAGCGCACTGAAGGCGACCGAGAATAGCGCGTCGGCAACGATCACCAGAAAAGTCGACTGAACGACACTGAGCGTGGTCTGGCGGCCGACACTGTCGGGACCTCCTTTGGTACGAAATCCCTGGAAACAGCCCACCGTAGCGATGATCACCGCGAATACCGGCGCCTTGCAGACACCGATCAGGTAGGCGGTGACACTGACCGCCTTGACGAAGCGCTCGGAAAACTCGCTGAAACCGACACCGAGTTGCGCGCGCGCCATGATCATGCCGCCGAAGACGCCCAGCACGTCGGCAAACACCGTCAGCAGCGGCAGCACGACAATCAGTGCAATGATCTTCGGCAGCACCAGGAGTTCCAGCGGGGCGATGCCGATGGTACGCATGGCGTCGATCTCTTCGGTAACCGCCATCGTACCGATCTGGGCGGCGTAAGCTGAACCCGATCGACCGGCAATGATGATCGCCGTCATCAAGGGGGCAAACTCGCGCAGCATCGACAAGCCCACCAGATCCGCGACGAAGATGTTGGCACCGTACTGCCTCAACTGATCCGCACCCTGATAAGCGACCACGATGCCGAGCAGGAACGACAGCAGCCCGACGATCGGCAACGCATCGAAACCGGCGCTGCGGATGTTGTACAAGACGGGACGCCATCTGATGCGTGCCGGGTGGGCAAGGCTTCCGGCCAGTGCAACCGTGTATTCGCCAACGAAGCCGACCATCGCGATCCCCTGCTCAACGGACGTTTCAGCGCTCCGGCCGACGGCTTCAAGCCGCGACGGTGGGGCGGGCGGGGCGGCGGTATCCGGGGGATTCGCCAAATGCCGTCCTACGGCTTCAAACAAATTGGCGAATTCGGGGCGCAGATCGCGCATCTGGACGGTCGCACCCTCGGTACGCAGCCTTGCCAGAAACTTCTGTAGAACCCACGCACCGGCGGTATCGAGCGTCTCGATCGCTGCGCCGTCGACGACCAGCTGTGATTGCTCCGCTCCGGACAATGCGTCAAGTTGCTGCCCGACTGCACCGAGCCCACGCCCGGTCCACGCACCTGACAGTGCGAGGGTCTGGTGCGTCGGTTGAGTCATTGCAGCGGCGGTGATCGGCAGGGTATTCATACGCGGAGTTGAGCGTAGACCACATACACCAAGCGTTCTGTGCGCCAGCGTACCGAGCTTCCCCGGTGGGGCAGGTATGGACTGCGGCAAACTTTTTTTGGCTGGTGACGTCAAGGCAGGCGTGCCGGGCGCCGTTCCCTGCATCTTATGTTCGCTAGCGAACAGACAGCTGGCATGAATACGTCCAATCTGATATCAGGCATCGAGGCCAATGCCATAGGGAGTCGTTTTCTCTGCTCAATTGGTCCGTTGCCGTGATCTGGCCGTTACCGGATGACGTGGCCCAGAGCCCGCTCTGTGAGCTGCGTCGGCCAAAGCCGGGGAGCTTGAATAACGAAGAGGTGTGCCATGCTTTATACGATCGCTGTTGTACTGCTCATACTGTGGGTTCTCGGACTCGTCTCCTCCTACACGCTGGGAGGTTTTATCCATATTCTCCTGGTCTTCGCCGTCGTCATGATCCTGATCAACCTGATCAGCGGGCGGCGTGGGTTGTAGGATCTTGGTGGAATTGCCGGCGCAATGATCCGCATCGAGTTGCAGATTGACTTGAACTACGAGATCGACGGGGGTGGCGCCGATTTCGTGTTCAACATCCATGCGGTGAACACGCCGCACCAGGCAGTTTCCAACGAACGCCTGACCCTGAGCCAGCCCATCCCGCAACGGATGCATATGGATCCGGTCACCGGTAGTCGCTATCTTTACGTCCGCGCAGACCCAGGCGAGTTGAGGCTGTCCTACTCGGCCACGGTTGATCTCGTGCACCATTTTGCCGACCCCGCACAGATCGCCGAAGTACCAGTACGGGAGGTTCCCCCGGAAGTGATGGGCTATATCTATCCCAGCCGCTATTGCCAGTCGGACCGTCTCATCAGGCTGGCGACCAGGAATTTCGGCGGACTCGACCATGGGTACAGCCGGGTTCTGGCCATTCGCGACTGGGTGAATCGGCATGTCGCGTTCACACCCAACAGTTCGAACTCGAATACCTCGGCGGTCGATACGCTCATCGAGGAAGTCGGGGTATGCCGTGACTTCGCCCACCTGATGATTGCGCTATGCCGCGCCGTCAACATTCCGGCGCGCTTCGCAACCGGCACCGACTACGGCGCCGACCCGGCGCTCGGCCCGCCGGACTTCCAGGCTTATGTCGAGGTCTACCTTGGTCACCGCTGGTATATCTTCGATCCGTCCGGCACCGGCATCCCCATGGGCTTCGTGCGCTTCGGCACCGGACGCGATGCCGCAGACGTGGCATTTGCCACCATTTTTGGCGGCGTCAGGGCGCACGCCGCAGTGATTCGAGCCTTGGCCACTGTAGGCCACGACGGCACTTTGGTGCTCCCGCACCATTGTCGGGAAGCGCTGTCGACTGACAGCGGCGCTGGGGCTGCGCAACGGGGCTGATGCAATCCCGGAGACGCCTTGTTGTTTCAGGCATCCAGCCAACCGGGGCGCGGCGGCATTCAGGGAACCGCCTATGTGCGCCATCAGACAGAGAAAAACTGTGCGGAAACAGATGATGTCGTCAGGTGTTCGCTCTACCCTCCTCTCGGACGCCTTCAGCACTTCGCCCGGAGCGGCCAGTCCGCCCTGGGCATCTTTTTGTAGCCGGCGCACTGGATACCCGGGAACAGCATATTCCGCACTGGTCCACAATCGTCGCG
>DATIUN010000344.1:0-3823 GCA_035466795.1 Azonexus sp.
GCCAACTGGCGCGCTCGCTCGGCGGGGCCGACAAACTGGATGAAAATACCGACCACGGCATCGAATGCCGACGTTGGCCATGTCCAGTTCAAAATATCGGCCTGCATGAAGTCGACAGCAACATGCCTGCCACGCGCCAGCTTCGTGGCCTTTTCCAAGGCCACCGGGGAAATTTCCGTGGCCGTGACGGCGCAACCCTGTTCCGCCAGCCAGACGGAATTGCGACCCTCGCCATCAGCCACCGCGAGAACCTTCATCCCCGCGCTGAAACGCTCCGCCTGCGACGCCAGGAATTTGTTGGGCGCCGTGCCGAACAGGTAGTCGTCGCCTGCGTCACGATAGCGGGCAGACCAGAAGGCTTCGTGATCGAAGCTCATACGTGGTCGGCGACGAATTGCTTGACCGCGTCGACATCCGGCGCCATGACGACGACGCGCTGTGGCAGGTTCTCGATGCCCTTCAGGTCGGCCGGCCGCACCGGCTCGGTGCCCAGTGCCTCGCGGATGGTTTCCTCGAACTTCGCCGGCTGGGCGGTTTCCAGAACGATCATCGGGATGCCCGGCAGGCGGTTTTCCAGCGCCACCTTCAGGCCATCGGCCGTGTGGGTGTCGAGCATCACGTTGTAGCGGCCCTGCGCGAAGCGGATAGTCTTGATGCGGTCACTGTGCGTGCTCTTGCCGGAAACAATGCCGAAATTCGGCATTTTTTGCCAGTGGACCGTAGCCGACAGGTCGAAAGCTTGCCCCCTGTCGACCCTGGCCCATAGCTCGGCAACGATGGCCGGATCGCGGCCGACCAGATCGAAGACGAAGCGCTCGAAGTTGGAGGCCTTGGAAATATCCATCGATGGACTGGAGGTGACGCTGGTTTCGACCGAGGTGCGCGGACGATAGACGCCGGTCTTGAAAAACTCATCCAGCACGTCGTTTTCGTTTGTGGCGAGCACCAGCCTGGCAATCGGCAGGCCCATCTGGCGGGCGATATGGCCGGCGCAAATGTTGCCAAAATTGCCTGACGGCACGCAGAAGGCGACCTGCTCGTCGTTCGACTTGGTGGCCAGGAAATAGCCCTGGAAGTAATAAACGATCTGCGCCGCGACGCGCGCCCAGTTGATCGAATTGACGGCGCCGATCTTGTACCTGGCCTTGAAGGCGGCATCGTTGGAAACCGCCTTCACGATGTCCTGCGCGTCGTCGAACATGCCGGTAACAGCGATGTTGAAGATGTTGGCGTCCTGCAGCGAATACATCTGGGCACGCTGGAAGGCGCTCATCTTGCCGTCCGGCGAAAGCATGAAGACCTTGACGTTGTGCTTGCCGCGCATGGCGTATTCGGCGGCCGAGCCAGTGTCGCCGGAGGTGGCGCCGAGGATGTTGATCGCCTCGCCGCGCTGTTCGAGCACGTACTCGAACAGATTGCCGAGCAGTTGCATGGCCATGTCCTTGAAGGCCAGGGTCGGGCCGTTGGACAGTTCCTGTGTGTACAGGCCGTCTTCGAGTCTGGTCAGCGGCGTGATCTGCGCTGCATCACCGCCATTGCGGGTGTGGCAATAGACCTCGGCGGTATAGGTTTTGGCGACCAGCGCCTTGAGGTCGGTCGGTGGAATGTCGGTGATGAATTTGGAGAGGATTTCATGGGCGAGGTCGGCATACGACAGCTTTCGCCAGGCATCGAGCTCGGCACGGCTGATCTGCGGGTAGCTTTCCGGCAGATAGAGGCCGCCATCCGGGGCCAGGCCGCCGAGAAGGATGTCGCAGAAAGCCTGGGGCGCGGCGTGACCGCGGGTCGAGATATAGCGCATGGCGAAGCCCTGAAAAGCGAAAAAGTCAATTTTACCGCGTCGAGCGCGTCCGAAGGCAACGGGGCCTTGGGCTCAAGTCTCTTTAGCAGACGACACACGCACGGCTTGCAACAAGCCGGAGACAAAAAGCAGCAAGGCGCCAGCCACCAGGAAGCCGGCCGCTGGCATGAAGCCGCCGAGCAGCGCCAGTGCCGCTGCGAGAAACAGTAGCGCCCGCAAGCCGCCGGTGGCGGCCAGCTTTTGCCGCATCATCTGGCGAGCCGGCAGCGCCGGGCCTGGCCAGCGCCAGACCGGCAACAACTGGCTGAGCGCCCCGGTGATCAGCGGCAACAGGAAACCGGCGCCCCAGGCGAGGAGCGTCGGGTACGCCGGCAACAGCCCCGCGCCGTGTGCGACGCCAGCCGCCAGCGTCAGCAACAGACCTGCCAGCGCCGCCAGCAACGACGCGGCAACCCCGTCGGCGAGCATGGCCCTGAAGCCGAAACGTCGGCCCCATTGGCCGACCAGGCCGAGTGCGGCAACCAGCACCAGCGCTGCGCCCGGCGTGGCAAACGGCCAGATGACCGCGGCACCGGTGGCGACCACCAGCGCCCCGCCGGCCACCAGCCAGAGGCGACGGCGCAGCCAGCTGGCTGCCTCCGGATCAGGCTTGCCGAGCGCCGTCGGCAGCAATACCGGCAAGGTGCCGAGTGCGGCCAAACCAATCAGCCCAAGGGCATTCAGGTGCAGATGAAAGATGCGCAGCGCCTTCCAGTATTGCGGCCAGAGCGGGATCAGCAGCGCCGACAGCAATGCCAGCATCAGGCAGCCGAGGGCGGCGCCGTACCAGCGCCAGCCGGGGTGCGGTGACCCGAGGGCGGCGCGCGCCCGGGCAGCGATCCAGTTGAGCAAAATGGCCGCCAGAACGAGGTCGACCGCAGCAGCTGGATACAAGAGCCAGTAAGGCAGCAGCCCCTGCATGGCAGCGACGGCCACCAGCCCGGCCAGTTGCGCGGCGCCCGGCAGCCGCGTGATCACTTTCCCGGGATCGCCGGTGCGTGTCAGGACCGGCACGAAATGACTCATGGCCGCGAAAATCAGCGGCACGACGCCGACGGCGAACGCCAGATGCGCCACCGCCAGCGGCGAACCGACCCCGCTCAGCGCCAGGATGGCGCTGCCCAGCAAGGCAAGAAGGGTCAGGCTCGCGGTCTGCAGCAATCAGCTGACAACGGCGAAGTCGATCACGATGGCCCCCGGCTCGCGCTGCTTGTATTCGATGCTCAAGCGTTCACCGTAACGGGCCTGCAGCTGGGAAAGCAGCGGCAGCGGGTCGTGATCATTGCAGAAGCGCATGGTTTCGCCAGGCTGCAGCGCGTCCAGCGCACCGAAGATGGCGGCATGGCGGAAACGCTTGGCGATGCCGCGTGCATCGAAGGGATAGAGGGCTTCCGGGGTGGTGTGATTGCAGACATGAATGGCTTGCATGGTAACTCCTGAGGGCTCGCGAACGGGAGAGCGGATTCTGCTGTGCCCGACGCGAACTTTCCTTGATCCATCTCGGCAAGCCCCTACAAAAACGGGGGCCAAGGCCCCCGTTCGCAGACGCCGTCGCAGAATCGCTACTGCAGTTCCTCCAGACGAATGCGCTTAACCTTACCCTTCTGGGCCGCAAGGCCTTCGATCCTTGCAATCGCGGCATCGGCGGCGCTTTCCTTGCAGACGTGGGTGAGGATGATGATGTCGGTCTTGCCCTCACCCTCTTCCGGCTCGCGCTGCAGCATGGCGTCGATCGAGATGCCCTGATCGGCCAGGATGCGGGTCACATCGGCCAGCACGCCCGGCTTGTCCTCGACACGCAGGCGCAGGTAAGACCCGGTTTCGACTTCGCTCATCGGCAGTATCGGCAGCGCAGACATCGAGTCGGGCTGGAACGCCAAATGCGGCACACGGTGGGCGGCATCGGCGGTGGCCAGACGGGTGACGTCGACCAGGTCGGCGATGACAGCCGAAGCAGTCGGCTCGGCGCCGGCGCCCTTGCCA
>DATIUN010000345.1:0-2916 GCA_035466795.1 Azonexus sp.
GGAACGTGCACGTTTCGAGTTGGGCATGATCCGCCAGGACGAAAGCTTCGTTCAGATTCCGGAAAAAGTTCCTGGAAAATAGCGTAAATAAAGGCGTCGACCGCAGTAGTCATCGGCATGTGCCTCCGCTAGAATCGCTTACGGCAAGACCCCGCACAGAGCGCCCAAGGAGAACTACATGCTGCTCAAGCTTGGCGATCAAGCACCCGTGTTTTCGTTGCCCGATGCCGATATGGAATCGGTCGACATGGCGGCGTACAAGGGCAAGAAACATATCGTTCTTTTTTTCTATCCCAAGGATGGAACGCCGGGTTGCACGATGGAAGCAACCGATTTCTCGGATCACGAAGAAGATTTTCACGAGCAGGACTGCGTCCTGTTCGGGATCAGCCGCGACGAATGCCTGAAACATGCGGAATTCCGTGACAAGGAAGGCATCGGCACCGAGTTGCTGTCGGATATGGAAGGCGTCGTTTGCAAGCAGTATGGCGTCTGGCAGGCCCGCGAAGTGGACGGTCACCGGAAATTCGGGATCGCCCGCTCCACGTTTATCATCGACAAGTCGGGCGTGATCCGTCATGCCCTCTACAACGTCAATTACAAGGGCCACGCACTGGAAGTGCTGCGCCTGGTCAAGGAACTGAATTCATGAACATGCTGGTCGCCAAAAACTCAGTCATCACGCTCGACTACCACGTCACCGATCCCGATGGCGAGGTCGTTGATGAAGGGCGCGAGCCGCTTGTCTACCTGCATGGCGGTTACGACGATATCTTTCCGAAGATCGAGGAAGCCCTGCAGGGCAAGAAGGTCGGCGAATCAGTCAATGTGAAGCTGCAGCCGGACGAGGCGTTCGGCGACTACGATGCGGAAATGGTGCAGATCGAGCCGCGCAAGGATTTCCCGAAGGAGCTTCAGGTCGGGATGCAGTTCGAAGGTGGCCCGGAAGAAGGCGAGGATGACGATTTCGTCATCTACCGCGTCACCGACATCGCCGACGACAAGGTGGTGCTCGACGGCAACCACCCGCTGGCGGGCATGGCGCTGGTCTTCACCTGCACCGTGACGGCGATCCGCGCCGCCAGCGCCGAGGAACTCGAACATGGTCACGTCCACAGCGGGGACGATGACGAGGAACACCATCACTGAGCCGGTGGCGGCCAGGGATGGGTTTCGAAGCGGAAAAGCGCGGGTGAGTCAGTGTCGATGATCCCGCGCGTCCAACCCATCAGCGGATAGCCGAAGGTCTCGACGCGGACAAGGTTGGCGATTGTTTTCCGGTTCCTGTCAAGCAAAGGGCGATCGATCCGGCTGATGTGCGTATCGCCGTGGGCGAGCACGACCTGACCGGGAAAATCCAGCGTTTCCCGGCGCACGGTTTCCAGGAATTCCCGAAATCCGCGGTGCGGCATGCCTTGCGCAAAGTGCTTGAAGCCGGGGTCGGCCTGGAACAGCAGCACGATCCCCGCCAGTTTTTCCCGCCGGGCCAGGGCGAAGCTTCCCTTCAACCACTGCAGCACCGCCGGGTTGCGTTCGCGGAACTCGGCGCTGGCTTCGTCCTGCCAGCCCTAGTTGTTGCCCGGCCCCGGCAGGTTCAAGGTGACGAAGAGGACCGACCCGAGGCGGAATCGCGAATGTTCCGGGTAGGCGCCCGGCTGGCGTTCGAGCGGGATCGTCTTGCGGCCGAGCGAGTCGGGCCGTTGCCAGAACAGCGAACGCAGAGCGGCAAGGCGTTCCAGCGGATCGTAGGCGCCGTTCGAGACGCGGTTGCAGTCGCTCCACTCGTTGTCACCGGGAACGAAGACGAACGGCGCCCTGCTGGCATTGAACAACTGCTGGCGATCGGTGAACACCTCGTCGTCGCAACTGGCTTGGCCGTGCTTGATGTCGCCGATATGGGCGATGAACGCGACGTTGCTGTCGGCGATGGTATCCAGCATGAGCGGCAGTTCGCGCCGTTCGCGGGCCGAGTAGGGGACGTCGCCGATCAGTGCGAATTGCCACGTTTCGCCCCAGGCCAGCGCGGTGACGCAAAGGCAGGCGCTGAACAGCCAGCGCTTCATCCGGCCAGCTTCTTCAGCGCGTAAAGCAGATCGAGCGCCTCGCGCGGCGTCAGGCTGTCAGGGTCGGTGGCGGCCAGGCGCTCGACGACCGGATGCGGCTCGGCTTCAGGGGCCTCGACCGAAAAGTCCTGGGCGAAAAGATCGGGCTGCAACGGGTCGACCGTGGCGCGCTGCTCGAACTCGCGCAACTGCTTGCGTGCGGCACGGACCACGGAATTCGGAATGCCTGCCAGCGCCGCGACCTGGATGCCGTAGCTCTGGTTGGCCGGGCCTTCTTCGACGGCGTGCATGAAGACGATGCGGTCGTTGTGCTCGACGGCGCCAAGGTGCACGTTGGCCAGTTCCGAATATTCGTGCGACAGCCGGGTCATTTCAAAATAATGCGTCGCAAACAGCGTCAGGCAGCGGTTCTTCTCGATCAGGTGGCGCAGGATGGCGAAGGCCAGCGCCATGCCGTCGAAGGTCGAGGTGCCGCGGCCGATCTCGTCCATCAGGACGAGGCTGTTGGCCGTGGCGTGGTGCAGGATGGCGGCGGCTTCGGTCATCTCGACCATGAAGGTCGAACGCCCGGAAGCGAGATCGTCGGAGGCGCCGATGCGCGTGAAAATGCGGTCGAGCGGGCCGAGCACACAGCGGTCGGCCGGCACGTAGCTGCCGACGTGGGCAAGCAGGGCGATCAGCGCCACCTGCCGCATGTAGGTCGATTTGCCGCCCATATTGGGGCCGGTGATCAGCAATAGCCGGCGGTTGTCGGCAAGCAGGCAGTCGTTGGCGATGAAGGTTTCGGCCTGGTTGGCCAGTTCGCCTTCGACCACCGGGTGGCGGCCGCCGGTTACGGTCAACTGCGTTTCGG
>DATIUN010000346.1:0-4526 GCA_035466795.1 Azonexus sp.
GCCGAACTGGTCCGTCTGCTCGGCAAGCAGGGCGCCGAGGTGCAGGTGGCGATGACCGAGGGGGCAACCCACTTCGTGACGGCGACGACCTTCCAGGCCCTGTCCGGCAAGCCAGTGTTTACAGACCAGTGGGATGCGCGGATGCCGAACGCGATGGCACATATTGACCTGTCGCGCCAGGCCGACCTGATTCTGGTGGCCCCGGCTTCGGCCGACTTTATCGCCCGCGCGGCGCATGGTTTTGCCGATGACCTGCTGGCGACCATGGTGCTGGCGCGTGAGTGTCCGTTGATGCTGGCGCCGGCGATGAACCGCCAGATGTGGGAAAACCCGGCGACGCATCGCAATGCGGCTCAATTGCAGGCTGACGGCGTGCAGCTGCTCGGTCCGGCCAGCGGCGAGCAGGCATGTGGCGAAGTCGGCGCCGGCCGCATGCTGGAGCCTGACGAGATACTCGAAGAAGTGATCGCCTTTTTCGCCCCCAAGGCGCTGGCCGGCAGGAAGGTGCTGATCACCGCCGGGCCGACCTTCGAAGCCATCGACCCGGTGCGCGGCATCACCAACCTGTCCTCCGGGCGCATGGGCTATGCCGTGGCGCGTGCCGCGCGGCAGGCCGGGGCCGCGGTGACGCTGGTTTCTGGACCGGTCGGTTTTGGCCCGCCACGGGGTGTCGACCGCATCAGTGTGACCAGCGCCCTCGACATGCACGCAGCTGTGATGGCACGGGTGGCCGCGGCGGACATCTTCATCGCGGTGGCCGCGGTAGCCGATTATCGCGTCGCCAATGTCGCCGAACACAAGCTGAAGAAGGACGCGGGCGGAATTTCAACGATCGAACTGGTCGAGAACCCGGATATTCTGGCCGAGGTCGCGGCGCTGAATGATGGGCCGTTCTGCGTCGGTTTCGCCGCCGAAAGCCAAAATCTGGAGGCCTACGCGCAGGCCAAGCGGCACAAGAAGAACATTCCGCTGATTGCCGGCAACCTGATTCAGGACGGTTTTGGCGGCGACGACAACCGTATCGTGCTGTTCGACGACAACGGAACCCATCCGCTGACGCCGGCGCCGAAATCGGTGATCGCCCGCCAGCTTGTCATGCATATTGCCGAACTTACTGGAAAAGACTGATGCACCGTATCGACGTCAAGATTCTCGACGCGCGCCTGCGCGAAAGCCCGCCGCACTATGCCACGCCAGGTTCGGCGGGGCTGGATTTGCGCGCCTGCCTCGATGCGCCGCTGGAAATCGTCCCTGGCCAGACGACGCTGGTGCGTACCGGCATGGCGATCCACCTAGCCGATCCGGGGCTGGCGGCGATGATCCTGCCGCGCTCCGGCCTCGGCCACAAGCACGGGATCGTGCTTGGCAATCTGGTCGGGCTGATCGACAGCGATTACCAGGGCGAGTTGATGGTTTCGGTCTGGAATCGCGGGCAGGACAGCTTTACCCTCAACCCGCTCGACCGCATCGCGCAGTTGATCGTCGTGCCGGTGTTGCAGGTCGGGTTCAACGTGGTCGATGATTTCGATGCCAGTTCGCGCGGCGAAGGCGGCTTTGGCAGTACGGGCAAGGGTTGAGGAGAATTGGCATGAATCGATCATGGACGGTTGCGGGATTTTTGGCGCTGGCGGTCATTTTCACGACGCCGGTACTGGCGGCTGACCAGACGCGGGCGGAGGCAATCGTTGGCGAGCGCTGCTCGCTGTGCCATGGCAAGGGCGGCGAATCGGCGAGTCCGGTCTATCCCCGGCTGGCCGGCCAGCACGCCGAATATGTTGCCCGCCAGTTGGCCGATTTCAAGAGCGGCAAGCGCAACAGCGAAACGATGAAGCCGCAGGCGGAACCTCTGACGCCCGAGGAGATGGTGGCGCTCGGCACCTATTTCGAAAAGCGGAAGGCCGGCGGCCGGCGCGCGCAGGACAGCGAACTGGTGGCGGTCGGCAAATACATCTTCGCGCAGGGCAACCGCTACTCCGGCGTGCCGGCCTGCGCCTCGTGCCATGGCGCGACGGCGCACGGGACGCCGCAGTTGCCGCGCCTGGCGGGCCAGCATCCGCGCTATATCGAGGATCAGCTCAAGCAGTTCAACAAGCGCGAGCGGACCAACGACAATGCCGTGATGCACACCGTGGCCTCCAAACTGACCGAACTGGAAACGCATGCCGTCGCCGAATACGTCGCAACGCTCGACTGAGGGACGGCGCCGGCACCTTCATCATCAACGGCGGCTGATCGCCGCCCCGGATCTTACAGCGATTCAGTCTGGTTGATCGTCCGGAACGGAAGGTGCGTCGCGGCCTCGTCGGCGTAGTCCTGAATGGCGGGGCGCTGCTTCTCTAGGTGTTGTCCGATCAGGTGCCGCATGCGGGTATCTTCTATCCAGTGGCAGCAACGCACCACGGTCGGCTCGAATCCCCTGGCCACCTTGTGTTCGCCGCCGGCTCCTGGCTCGAAGGTGGCCAGCCCTTCGCGCAGGCAATAGTCGATGCCCTGATAGAAACACAGCTCGAAATGGAGGCTGTGGTAGTTCCCCGTCGTGCCCCAATAGCGCCCGTACAGGGTGTCGTCGCTACGGAAACAGATCGATATCGCAACCGGGCGACCCTGTTCGCGGGCGATGAAGACGACCATCCGCCGGCCCAGCGCGCCGGCCAGTTCAGCGAAAGCGGCCGGGGAAAAGGCTGCGAAATTCCCGTATTTGTCGAAGGTCGCGGCATACAGGTTGTGGAGAGCGGGCCATTCGCCCGGATCGATCTCGTCGCCATGCCGGACCTCCACGCTCAGACCGCTTTCCGCCACGCGCCGGCGCTCGGCCCTGACCTTGCGCCGGCGCTCGGACGCAAAGCGCCCGAGGAAACCGGCAAAATCACCGTACCCGTGATTGCGCCAGTGGAACTGCACGTTGTGACTGACCAGCAGTCCATGCGCACGAAGCAGTTCCACCTCATGCCCGGCCGGGAACGCGACATGCCACGACGACAGCCGTTGCGCCGCCACCGACTCCAGGGCCTTCCCGATCAATCCGTGCCGGACTGCTTCGGCATCGTTTTCAGGGCCGACAAGAAAGCGGGGGCCGGCTGCCGGCGTATGTGGCAGGCCGCTCAGCAATTTCGGGAAATAGGGCTTCCCGAGTTGCTGATAGGCAGCAGCCCAGGACCAGTCGCGGATGAAATCACCATGCGAATTCGCGCGGACATAGGTCGGCAGGATGCCGACTGTCTTGCCGTTGCCGTCCTTCGCGAGGAAATGATGCGCCTGCCAGCCGCAGGCCGGGCCGGCTGTTTCGTGGCGCTCGAGAATGCCGAGAAAGTCCGCGTTGAGAAAGGGGTGCCGACCGGGAGCGAGTCGCTCCCAGTCGGCGCGGGTGATGTCGCTGGCGGCGGATACGGCGGAAAAGGCAAGCGCGGACATCGTGATGCTCGGTAGGGTGACCGCTATCAGAGTCGCGCGACCGCTATCGGTTCCGCCAGGAAGTCTCAGCGAGCGGGCTGGCAGGCAGGCCTGCGGCGAAACGACGCTTTTCGGCGGGAGTCATCTGCTTCACGCGATACTCGGCTTTCGACGCCGACGAGCGGTCGGCATGCGCTTCGCAACCCAGCAGTCGTGCCGGCGGATGCGAGCGCGTGTAGCGCGCACCTGATCCATTCAGGTGGGCTACATAACGCGCTGCGACGTCGACGGTGATGCCAGTGTAAACGCTGCCGTCAGTGCATTCGATCAGGTAGAGGAACCAGGGCTTCACCGACCGGCAGCAGCGATTTTCCTACTTGCCGAGGGCGGCGAGGGCGGCGTCGTAATTCGGCTCGTTGGCGATTTCGCCGACCATTTCGCTGTAGAGGACACGGTTGTTTTCATCGAGTACGACCACGGCGCGCGCTGCGACGCCGGTCAGCGGGCCGGTCGTGACGGCAACGCCGTAGGCTTCAAGGAAATCCCGGCCGCGCATGGTCGACAGGGTCAGCACGTTGTCCAGTCCCTCGGCGCCGCAGAAGCGGCTCTGGGCGAAGGGAAGGTCGGCGGAAATGCAGAGGATGACGGTGTTGGGGGCGGCGCTGGCGCGCTCGTTGAACTTGCGCACCGAGGTCGCGCAGGTCGGCGTGTCGATGCTCGGGAAGATGTTCAAAACCTTGCGCTTGCCGGCTAGGCTGGCCAGGGTGACGTCGGCCAAGTCCTTGCCAACCAGTGAAAATGCCGGGGCCTGATCGCCATTGACGGGGAAGCGGCCACTGACTTCGACGGGGTTGCCGCCAAGGGTTACGGTATTTGTCATTTGAATCTCCAGGTTGGTGCTGTTGTGAGCGTGGTTAGTTGGACGGAACCGGGCGCTTAGCCCATTGCCTTCAGATGCTGGATGATTTCCCCGGCCATTGGCTGGGCGTCACCATAAAGCATGCGGCAATTGTCAGTATAGAACAGCGCATTTTCGACGCCAATGGCCGGGGAAATCATCCAGCATCTGAAGGCCATGGGCTAAGCGCCCGGTTCCGTCCAACTAACCACGCTCACAACAGCACCAACCTGGAGAT
>DATIUN010000347.1:0-2284 GCA_035466795.1 Azonexus sp.
TCTCTTACGTCTTTACCAGACCAGCAGAAGTGCTCATCGCGCCTACAAAACCGCAGCTTGGCCGAAATGGCGTTTCGGGATCTCGTTTCAATGCGACCAGCAAACGTCGTTCTGACACGCCCAGAAAAACAAAACCCCCAAAAATCCGGGGGTTTGTCAGCAGTCTGGGGCGATTTCCATCGCCCCTTTTATTTGCCTGCGTTCGCCGTGAAAGCGGCCTCAGCCCTCGTGCTTCCTCAGATTCGCCACGCTCGGAATATGGATCTTTCTGCCCTCGACGACGATCAGCCCGAGTTCGGTCAGTTCGTGCAGGATGCGCGAGAAGTGTTCCTGGGTCAGGTTGAGGCGGGAGGCGATGACGCCCTTGTTGGTCGGCAGGGTGACGGCGACGTCCGTGCCGTGCTGGTCTTCTTCAGCCAGTTCGCGCAACAGGTAGCCGATGATGCGCTGCTTGCCGGAATGCAGCGAGTAGGATTCGACGTCGTTCATCAGCTGGTGCAGGCGCATGGCCATGCCGGCCAGCATCTTGCGGCACAGGTTGTGGTCGCGCGCCAGTTCGTCGAACACTGCCTGCTTCGATACGTGCAGCAGCAGCGAGTCGGTCAGCGCCTGGGCGAAGACGATGTAGGGCTTCTCCATGAACATGATGGCTTCGCCGAAGCTCTGGCCCTGCTGCATGATCTCGACGACTTTCTCGCTGCCCTGCTGCGAGGTGAAGGCCAGCTTGACCTGGCCATAGACCAGCAGGTGGAAGCCGGTGCAGGGATCGCCCTTGTGGAACAGGATGTCGCCCTTGCCGGCGTGGATCTCGCGGGTCGCGCGGGCAATGCGCGAAATTTCCTCGGGCGCCAGCCCGTTGAAAAGCGGAACGTGGGTCAGCAGCGCTTCGATGTTGATCGGGTGGTTGGCGTTCATTTTTGATATTTGCTAAAAATCGGGTGCATGGATGGTGGCATCCGGCTGGTATGGCGGCAATACGACTTAATGACTACTGCCTCGTCAATTGGGCGTAGAGCAGGGGCAGGCGGCGCGGGAGTTCCTCCGGCTTGCGAATGACGCAGTGGCCGGCCGGGCCGAAAAGGTAGGGCAGGTAAGCGCCGGCTTCGCGGTCGATGGTGACGCAGAACGGCGTCAGGCCGAGGCGCCGGGCTTCGTGGACGGCCATCCGGGTGTCCTCGATGCCGTAGCGGGAATCGTAAAGGTCAAGGTCGTTCGGCTTGCCGTCGGTGATGATCAGCAGCAGGCGACGGCTGGCCGGCTGTTCGTGCAGGATGGCCGCGGACTGGCGCAGGGCCGCGCCCATGCGCGTATAGAAGCCGGGCTTGATGGCGAGGATGCGGGCGCGCGCGGCGGCATCGTAACGGCCGTTGAAATCCTTGAGCAGGTGAAAACGGATGTTTTGCCGGCGCAGCGAGGAAAAGCCATAAATGCCGAAGCGGTCGCCGGTGGCGGAGAGCGCTTCGGAGAACAACAGCAGCGAATCGCGGATGACATCGACGATGCGGTGGCTGTCGGAGATCCAGGCGTCGGTGGACATCGAGAGGTCGGCCAGCAGCAGGCAGGCGAGATCGCGCTCGCAGCGCGCCTGGGCGAGGTAGCCGCCAGTGTCCGGGGTGTGGCCGGAAGCGCGGTCGGCGTGGTTGCGCACACAGGAATCGACGTCGAGCTCGGGGCCGTCCGGCTGCGCCTTGAGCCAGCGGCGCTGTGGGGCGAGGGCGGCGAACTGGCCGCGCAGTTTGCGCGCGGTGGCGGCAAGTTCCTCGGGCAGGGCGGCGTGGCCGGCGTCGCTGGCGATCATCGGGCGCAGCAGGCAGTGGCGCGGGATCAGCAGCGTCTTTCGGTAATCCCATTCCGGCAGCGCGATGCCGGGGCCGATCGGCGTATCGTCCTCGGCCGCCGACGGCAGGTCGAGGTCGAAGCGGACGCGCGAGACGGCGGTTTCGCCGTCGCGGGTCAGCGAGAGCTGGTCGAGGTCGTTGGCGACATCGCGGGCGTTGGCATCCTCGTCGTCATCGTAGGCGCGATTGACGCGCACGTACTCGGCCCAGGTCGGCAGGCTCTCGGCGCGGAACATGGCGAGCATGGGCGCCTTGTTTTCCGGGGTCGCGACCTGCTCGGCCTTGTGCGCTTCCTTCTCGCCGGCCTTGCTGCCGCTGCCTTCGGGCGGCAGGTGGTCGCCGGGGTCGCCGACAGCGCCCGGCGCGCGTTCAGGCGTCTCGATCATCCACAACAGCACCGGCTGTGTCGGGCGCGACTTGCGGGAATTGAGCGGCGGCAGGCCGTC
>DATIUN010000348.1:0-2529 GCA_035466795.1 Azonexus sp.
GCCGATCAGCATCACCACCAGCGACAGCACGGTGGCGAAGACCGGCCGCTTGATGCAGATCTCGGAAATCCTCATTTGGCTTCAGCCGCCTTGGCCGGCGCCATCCCGGACATGCCGTCCATGCCGCCTGCCGGCTGCGCCACCGCCCCGCCCTCGCCGATCGCCCGCACCGCGGCACCATCGCGCAGCTTGAGCTGGCCGGCGGTGACCACCACATCGCCGGCCACCAGCCCGTCGACGACTTCCACCTGCGCCGCCCGACGCACGCCGAGCTTGACCTTGGCGGTCACCGCCTTGCCGTCGACCACCTTGAACACCGTCGGCTGCGCCCCCGGCACGATGGCCTGCTCGGGCGCCATCAGCACATTCTTGCGGTCGCCGAAGAGCAGGCGGACACGGACGAACATCCCCGGCCGCAGCTTGCCGGTGGCGTTGTCCAGGCGGGCGCGGCTGGAAATGGCTCGCCCGTTCTGATCGACCATGGGGTCAACGGCATCGAGCACCGCCGTGAATTGCTCGCCCGGCAGTGCGTCGGTGCTGACCTCGACGAGCTGTCCCTTGATGACGCGGCCGAGGTAGGTTTCCGGCAACTTGAAATCGACGCGCAGCGTGCCGATGTCCTCGATGTTGATCAGGTCCTGCCCTTCCTTGACGTAATCACCGACGCTGACGTTGCGCAGGCCGACCATGCCGGTGAACGGGGCCTTGATGCGCATCCGGCCGACCTTGGCCTCGCCCAGCTGCACGGCCGCTTCCTGCACCTTGAGCGTCGCCGCCGAGTTGTCCAGCGCCTGCGCGGTGACGAATTTTTTCTCCAGCAGTTCCTGGTTGCGCTTGTGGTTGCTCCGGGCCAGCGCCAGGTTGGCCCGCGCCTGCTGCAACTCCGCTTCCTGCACCGCGGCGTCTAGGGTCACCAGCACTGCGCCCTTGGCGACGATGGCGCCATCCTTGAAATTGACGGCGGCGATGCGCCCCGCGGTTTCCGGCCGCATGACTACCGATTGGTTCGATTTCAGGTTGCCGACGGCGCTCGCTTCGTCGGAAAAATCTGCCGCCGCGATCTTCGCCACCTCGACCGCCAGCGCAAAGCCGCCGGGTGCGCCGCCGCCCGGTTTGGCTGCCGCGCCGCCGGCCGGCGCGCCGGGTCCGGATGCCGGCGCGCGATTCGCCGTGTAGGCAAAGTAGCCAAGACCGGCGAGGCCGGCAAGTGCAAGGGCAATGATGCCGAGTCGGGTATTTTTGTTCATGGGGAGGGCGCCATTATTTTTGATACTGACCGACGAGTCAGTAATTGGTTCAATTGTATCGAACTCCTCCGCCATGCGGGAGAAAAATTCCGCTCAATGCATCGCGTCGAGTTGCAGTTCCGGCTGCCTGTCGCGCCAATCCATGGCAGGCGCGGGATCGGGTGGCATGTCCCGGCTTTCAAAAGCGGCGGCGCAGGAATGATCGTTGCGCTGATTGCCCTTGAGCGGCGCCACACGCACCAGAACGACACCGGCGCGGATCATGTCGAGATACTCGGCGACCCCCCGTGAAACGTCGATGATGCGCTTCCGGTGGTGGCCCGCCATGCGATCGTTAACCTTGACGATGGCACAGCGATCGTTGTCGAGGCGCCGCACCGCCACCCAGCTGCCGAGCGGGAAGCGGTTGCTGGCGGCGGTGAAGCCACGCAAGTCGAAGACTTCGCCGGTAGCCGTGCGCCGGCCATGAAAATCGCGACCGTAAAAACTTGCCGAACCATGCAGCCCGGTCATTTCCGATTCGACGATCTCGGCTGTGCCGATTTCCGACGAAGGCGTGCGAGCAGGGGGCTTCGCGCCCTTTTTCGGAGGTAGCTTCTTGGCCGCGACCGGCTTCCGGGCGGATTTATCCGCAGCCCAAAGCGGCGCTGGTAAATTCAGCAACGACAGACCGCACGCCAGCATGGCGGTCCGGCGCAGCCACTCAAACCACGATGGTCTGCGCTTCGTCACCCTGACGCGCCCGGATCTTGCCGATGCGATAGACCGCCTCGCCCTGCGCCTTCAGCTCGGCCACCGCTGCCTCGGCATCGGCCGCGGCAACGACGACGACCAGCCCGATGCCGCAGTTGAAGACGCGGTGCATCTCGTTTTCAGCGACATTGCCTTCGGCCTGCATCCAGTCGAACAGTTTCGGCCGCGGCCAGGCAGCCTTTTCCAGCTCGGCCACCGTGTTTTCCGGCAGCACGCGCGGCACGTTTTCGAGCAGGCCGCCGCCGGTGATGTGGGCCATGCCCTTGATCGTGACCTTTTGCATGGTGGCCAGAACCTGCTTGACATAGATGCGGGTCGGCGCCATGACGACGTCGGCCAGGGTGCGCTCACCATCAAACTTGGCGTTCATGTCCGGATTGGAACGCTCGATGATCTTGCGCACCAGCGAGTAGCCGTTGGAGTGGGCGCCGGAAGAGGCCAGACCGAGCACGACGTCGCCCGGCGCGATGGACTTGCCGTCGATGGCCCTGGATTTCTCGACGACACCGACTGCAAAGCCGGCCAGGTC
>DATIUN010000349.1:0-2848 GCA_035466795.1 Azonexus sp.
TCCTTGCACAGCAAGGTACCGGCGACGATTTCGTCATCCCAGTCAAAAACCAGTTCGCCGTCCTTGATCCACGGCGAGATGAAGTTGTAGATGTTCTTGGCGTAAAGCTCGGAGGCATGGGTCGGCATGCGCGACGGCAGATTGAGCGGGCCGTGGATATTCACGTCGTTGGCGATGACATGTTCGCCGGGCTGGGTGAGCGCGCAGTTGCCGCCCGACTCGGCGGCCATATCGACGATGATGGCACCGTATTTCATGCGTTTTATCATGTCGACCGTGACAATCACCGGTGCCTTCTTGCCGGGAACGGCGGCGGTGGTGATCACCACGTCCGCCTGGGCAACCGCCTTGGCCAGCTTCTCGGCCTGGGCGGCTTTTTCCTCGGCGGTCAGTTCGCGGGCATAGCCGCCGGCGCCATCGGCTGAAACGCCGGTGTCGACGAATTTGGCGCCGAGCGACTCGATCTGTTCGCGCGCCGCCGAGCGCACGTCGTAGGCTTCGACCATGGCGCCCAGGCGCTTGCAGGTGGCGATCGCCTGCAGGCCGGCAACCCCGGCGCCGATGACCAGCACCCGCGCCGGACGGATGGTGCCGGCGGCGGTGGTCAGCATCGGGAAGAATTTCGTGCACCGGGCGGCAGCGATCAGGCCGCACTGGTAGCCGGCGCAGGAGGCTTGCGACGACAGGGCATCCATGCTCTGGGCGCGCGAGATGCGGGGCAGCAATTCGAGCGAAAAGGCAGTGATCTTCCTGGCGTTGAGCGCGGCGAGGCGCGCCTTGTCCTCGAACGGCTTGAGCAGCCCGATCAGGACGCTGCCTTCGGGCATCGCGGCGATTTCCTCGGGCGAGGGCGGGGCCACCCGCATGATCAGGCCGGCATTGGTGTAGCCTTCCGTGATGCCGGTGACCATGGTGACATCAGGAAAATCCTGATCGAGGAAATGGCTCTCGATCGCGGCACTCTGCTCCATGCGCAGACGCGCCCCAAGCGCGGCAAATTTTTTGGCTGTCTCCGGGACGAGGGCGGTCCGGCTCTCGCCGGGTGCGCGCTCCCGCACGACTGCTATGCATAACTGCATGCTGAGTTCTCCATTGTTGAGGCGCGTATTTTAGTGGTTTTTGATATTCCTTGTCAGCCGGCCTCGGGCTGATCAGGCTCCGGCGGGCGCTTGCTGAAGCGAATTTCCTCGGGGTAGGGGAAGAAGTCCTCGACATGCCCGTCACGGATCTTTTGCTGGGCATCCTGCCAGAATCTGGCGGCCAGCAAATCGCGATGGTATTTGTGGAAAACCTTGCGCAATACCGGCGAGGCGAGCAGGAAGGTGCTGAACTCTTCCGGAAATACGTCGTTCTTGGCGACCGGGTACCAGACCTCGCCCGACATTTCGGTTTCAAAATCAGGCGCAGGCGGAATGTTGCGGAAGTTGCAATCCGTCATGTATTCGATTTCGTCGTAGTCGTAAAACACCACGCGCCCGAAACGGGTAACGCCAAAGTTCTTCCACAGCATGTCGCCCGGGAAGATGTTGGCCTGGGCCAGTTCGCGAATGGCGCTGCCGTATTCCCTGATGGCGTGTTCCATGCCCTCGATGTTGTTGGTACGCTCCATCCGGTCGAGGTAGATATTCAACGGCTCCATCCGGCGCTCGACATAGATGTGCTTGATGATCAGCGTTTCGCCCTTGATTTCGAAGCACGAGGGGGCGAGCTGGCGCAACTCCTCCATGACTTCCTCGTTGAAGCGCTTGAGCGGAAACGCGGCGTTGGAGAATTCGATCGTATCGGCCATCCGGCCGACGCGGTCGACCTGCTTGACCATCATGAATTTTCTTTTGACCGTGGCCCGGTCCATGTTTTTCGAGGCGCCGAAGACATCCTTGATGATCTTGAAGACATAAGGGTAGGACGGCAGCGTGAACACCAGCATGACCAGGCCGCGAATGCCGGGGGCCATGATGAATTTGTCTTCCGAATGGCGCAGGTGATAGATGAAGTCGCGGAAGAACATGGTTTTGCCCTGCTTGCCGAGGCCGAGCATGATGTAAAGCTCGGAACGCGGCTTGTTGGGCAGGATGGAACGCAGGAACTGCACGTAGCCCGAGGGGACTTCCATGTCGACCATGAAATAGGCGCGCGACAGCGAGAACAGCACGCCGATCCGCCAGGCGTCGAGCAAAATGGTGTCGAGGAACAGCTTGCCGTTTTCGTCATGGAGGACGGGAACCGCGAAGGGATACTCGAACGAGCCGTTGATCGCCTTGCCGATGATGTAGGCCGCCTTGTTGCGATAGAAGGGCGAGCCGAGAACCTGGATCTGGAAATTGACATCCACGGCCGGCAACTCCGTCAAGTAGCTGACAACCGCACGACAGACATCGTTGACGTCCCGCTCAAGGTCGGCAAACGGGCGCTGCCATTCAAAATCCCTGACGATCTTGCGGATCGACCCGCGCAGCCCGTCTTCCATCGCGTAGTAGCTGCGATAGGTGGGGGTTTGGTCGGGTTCGATGTTTTCGACCGACAGGCTGGGGCGGACAAAAATGAAGTCGTTGCGGAAATAGTCGCTGTGCAGGATCTTCGTCGTCACCGAGTTGAAGAAGGTTTCGGCCAGTTCCGGCTGCTTGTGGTTGAGCAGCAGGCCGATGTAGAGCAGCTTGACCTGCTGCCAGGTGTTTTCGTCGAGGTTCCCGGCGTCGAATTCATTGCGCAGGCGTTCGACGCATTCGTCGACTCGGTCGTCGTAAAAGCGGATGCGTTCCTTGACGGCCTTGTGCACCCCGAGCCAGTCGCCTTGCTCGAAGCGTTCCTTGGCCTCTTTACTGGTTTCACGAAACAGCTTGTAGTGCTT
>DATIUN010000350.1:0-5841 GCA_035466795.1 Azonexus sp.
GCTTGAGCCATTGGGCATCGTTACGGCCGTTCGGGAACTCAGACGTATCCGGCGCGTCGTCACGGACGTGCGCGCCACGTGACTCCTTGCGCGCTTCGGCAGAGATCATCGTCGCCTTGGCCACCTCGATCAGGTTTTCCATCTCGAGCGCCTCCACCCGCGCGGTGTTCCAGACCTGGGACTTGTCCTTGATTTCGAGTTGGCGAGCCGCCTTCTCGACCTCAAGAATCTTTTCAACGCCTTGCTTCAGCATGTCGCCAAAACGGAAAACGCCGGCATGATCCTGCATGACTCGCTGCATCGCCAGACGTGTTTCATGTACGTTCGCACCGCCCTTGCGGTTATCCAGGGCGCTGATCCGCGCCAAGGTTTTGTCAGCGACATCCTTTGGCAAATCACGGTGAACACGACCGAGCTTGAGGTCTTCCACGGCGGCATCACCGGCCGACTTGCCGAAAACCAGCAGGTCGAGCAGCGAGTTCGTCCCGAGGCGATTGGCGCCATGTACCGAGGCGCAGGCGCACTCGCCGCCGGCGTAGAAGCCGGGAACGATGGCCGCCATGTCGCCGCCTTGCGGCATCACCACGCGACCCGAGTAATGCGTCGGAATACCGCCCATCTGGTAGTGACAAGTCGGCACCACCGGCAGCGGTTCCTTGATGCAATCGACACCGGCAAACTGGATGCCGATTTCACGGATACCTGGCAGGCGCTTCATGATGGTTGCCGGATCAAGGTGGGTCACGTCGAGCAGCACGTAATCCTTGTTCACACCACAGCCACGACCTTCCTTGATTTCAGTCGCCATGGCGCGGGAAACCACGTCGCGCGAAGCCAGATCCTTAGCATTCGGGGCGTAGCGCTCCATGAAGCGCTCCTTGCTGCTGTTGCGCAGGATACCGCCTTCACCACGCACGCCTTCGGTAATCAGCACCCCGGCACCGGCCACACCGGTCGGGTGGAACTGCCAGAACTCCATGTCTTCGAGCGGAATGCCGGCACGCGCCGCCATGCCCAGGCCGTCACCGGTATTGATGAAGGCGTTGGTCGAAGAGTAGTAGATACGACCAGCACCGCCGGTAGCGAAAATGGTGGCACGCGCGTGGAAAATCACGATCTGGCCGGTTTCCATTTCCATGGCTGTAACGCCGAGAACGTGGCCTTCCTCATCGCGAATCAGATCCAGCGCCATCCACTCGACGAAGAACTGGGTGTTGGCCATGACGTTGCGCTGGTACATCGCATGCAGCATGGCGTGACCGGTGCGGTCGGCCGCGGCGCAGGAACGGCGCACCGGCTTTTCGCCGAAATTGGACATGTGGCCGCCGAACGGGCGCTGGTAGATCTTGCCGTTATCGGTCCGGTCGAAAGGCATGCCGTAATGTTCGAGTTCGACGACCACTTCGTTGGCCTTGCGACACATGAATTCGATGGCGTCCTGGTCGCCGAGCCAGTCGGAACCCTTGACGGTATCGTACATGTGCCAGTGCCAGTGATCTTCCTCGGAGTTGCCGAGCGAAGCGGCCACCCCGCCCTGCGCCGCAACCGTGTGCGAGCGGGTCGGAAACACCTTGGACAGGACAGCCGTCTTGAGACCGGCTTCGGACAATTGAATGGCGGAACGCAGACCGGCACCGCCGGCGCCGACGATCACCGCATCGAACTTGAGAACAGGAATAGTCACGCTTACAGCCTCCAGAGAATCGCCGCGGCCCACGCGGTGTAACCCACCAGCGCAGCAGCGGTCAGCACGTGCAGGGTCAGGCGCAGGCCGACCGGCTGAATGTAGTCCATCCAGATGTCGCGAATGCCGATCCACGCGTGATAGAACAGGCTGACGAAGAACAGGAAGGTCAGGAACTTGATGAAGCCATTGGCGAACACCCCCTGCCAGGCTTCGAATCCGGACGGCCGAACGACCAGAAGGACGGCGGCGATGATCACCGAATAGACGGCCATGATGACCGCCGTGGCACGCTGGACTATCCAGTCCCTGAGACCGTAATGGGCCCCGACAACGATACGGTTGATCACAGCAGCACCCCCAGGAGAATCAGCGTCAGCGGAATGCTGACCGCAAACACGATGCCCGCCGATTTGCGGGCAGCCTCTTTTTCGATCCCGATGTGCAGATCGAGCAGCAGGAAGCGGATCCCGGCGCAGAAGTGGTGCACATAGGCCCAGATCAAACCGGCCATGACGACCTTGGCCGGCCAGGCGGCAAACACCGCCTTGAACATGGCAAAGGTTTCCGGCGACGTCAGACTGGCCGAAAACAGCCAGAGAATGAGGGGAAGACAGAGAAACAGCCCGGCGCCGCTGATCCGGTGAAAGATCGAGACCTTGCCCGGGAGAGGCAGATCATAACGACTGAGCATGTCCAGGCTGAGATTTCTCGGTCGCTTTTTGATGGGCACTTTTGTCATGAATGTCGTCCTTGCGTAAAGCTGCGGTTTTCCGCTTCCAGATGATTTGAAAAGAGATGCGTCTACACGTTCAAAGCCAGGCGAAACTCGACACGCCGAGCACTTACCCGCTCAGCCAAGGTCATTCCGATAGTGGTGCCGATTGGTACAGTAGAAGCCGCGCCGCCATTCGACCGGCTTGTTGCCGTAACTGTATGCGGTGCGCTCCACCAGCAACAGCGGCGCTCCTTCCGTCACGGCGAGCAATCCGCTGATGTACTGATCGGCGGCTACCGCGCGCAGGCGTTCCTCGGCGTGAATCATGCGCACCCCGAAATCATTTTCGAAAAGGCTGTAGAGCGAGCGCTCCTCGTTGCTGAGGCGCTCCAGGCTGAGGCCCGGAAACAGCTCGGCGACCAGATAAATCTGGTCGAGAACGACCGGTTCGCCGTTGAAACGCAGCAGGCGTTCGACGTGAATCACCGGATCGCCGACTCGAATGCCGAGTACTGCGGCAACCTCGCCGCCGGCTTTCTCGGTCGCACAGGACAGGGGAACGCTGACTGCATGCTCGACATTGCCATCATCGGGCACCAGTCGCAGAAAGCGGTAATAGGAACGCGGATCGTCGTGACTGGCAACGAAGGTACCCTTCCCCTGGCGCCTGACGAGCATGTTCTCCGACGCCATCTCGTCGATCGCCTTGCGTACCGTTCCCTGGCTGACATTGAAACGCGCCGCCAGTTCGCCTTCGCTGGGAATGGCGTCGCCCGGCCCCCACTCCCCGGCCTCAAGACTGCGGATCATGAAATCCTTGATCTGGCGATAGAGCGGGCTGAACGCCGGCGCGGCGACGCGAATCGACTGGCGGTTGGGATCGTGATTCATCAGGGCGGATTTCAGCACATTTCAGGGCAACAGTCTACGAAAAGTTGTCTTATATAAGATATATAATCAATTGACAGATTACCGCTTAACTTCTAACATCAGCACCTCCTCGCGCCCGCTCACGAAACAGGCAAATTCCCGCGGCAGGCTCCCGAGCAGGTTCGAACATTTTTTAACCGTACAGTTTCAAACAGGAGCGATACATGTCCAAAGCACCCATGCGCGTTGCCGTTACCGGCGCCGCCGGCCAGATCTGTTACAGCCTGCTGTTCCGTATTGCTGCCGGCGATATGCTCGGCAAGGACCAGCCCGTCATCCTTCAGTTGCTCGATCTGCCGCAAGCTCAGCAGGCGGTCGGCGGCGTCATGATGGAACTGCAGGACTGCGCTTTCCCGCTGCTGGCCGGCATGATCGCGACGGACGATCCGAACGTCGCCTTCAAGGACGCCGACATCTGCCTGCTGGTCGGTTCCCGCCCGCGCACCAAGGGCATGGAGCGTGCCGACCTGCTGAGCGCCAACGGCGCCATCTTCACCGTTCAGGGCAAGGCCATCGCCGAGCACGCCAAGGAGAACGTCAAGGTCCTGGTGGTCGGCAACCCGTGCAACACCAATGCCCTGATCGCCGCCGCCACCGCCAGGAAGGTTGGTCGTACCGACCCGAACAACTACCACAGCATGCTGCGCCTGGACTATAACCGCGCGCTGTCCCAGCTTGCCGCCAAGACCGGCCGCCCGGTTTCCTCGATGCAGAAACTGATCGTCTGGGGCAACCACTCGCCGACGATGTACGCCGACTACCGCTACACCACCTCCAACGGCGACAGCGTCAAGGACATGATCAACGATCACGCCTGGAACAACGACATCTTCCTGCCGACCGTCGGCAAGCGCGGCGCCGCGATCATCGAAGCCCGTGGCCTGTCGTCCGCCGCTTCGGCCGCCAACGCGGCCATCGACCACATTCACGACTGGGTTCTCGGTTCCGACCAGTGGGTCACCATGGGCGTTCCTTCCGACGGTTCCTACGGCATCCCCGCCGGCCTCGTGTTCGGCATGCCGTGCGAGTGCAAGGGCGGTTCCTTCAAGATCATCCACGGCCTGGAAATCGACGACTACGCCCGCGAGAAGATCAACATCACGCTCAAGGAGTTGACCGACGAAGCCGACGCCGTCAAGGGCATGGGTCTGGTCTGATCCGGAAGCGACTTCTGGTTTGAGCGAAGGGCCGCGGTAAAATACCGTGGCCCTTTTAGTTTCGGCCGCCGCTTCACGGCTTCACGTCGGCTGTGCCGAAATGAGCCTTCACTGAAACTTGCGTTTTATTTTGTGACGAGCAAATCCATGCGCCATCCGAGCACCGTTCTCTTTGCCGGCGAGGCAGCGTTCCCCGTCCTGCCTGCGGTCGACCATTACGCGGGGTCGGAAAAGCTGATGAAGAAGGCCCTGCAGTTGCAAAAGGAACTCGGCCCGATCTTCGACATCACCTGCGACTGCGAGGATGGCGCAGTTGCCGGGGCCGAGCGCGCCCATGCCGAAATGGTCGCCGGCATCATCATGAGCGACGACAACCGTTTCAACCGCGTCGGCGCCCGCGTTCACGACGTCACCCACCCGCACTGGCGGCAGGACCTCGAAATCCTGGTCCGCGGCGCCGGTAGCCGCCTGCCTTTCATCACCCTGCCCAAGCCCTGCAGCGTCGGCGATGTCCAAGTCCAGATCGAAGCCTTGCGTGAAATCGAGCAACATTTCGGCGTCGACCGCAGGATTCCGATCCATGTGCTGATCGAAACCCACGGCGCCCTGCGCGAAGTCTGGGAAATCGCCGCCCTGCCCGGTGTCGAGAGTCTCGATTTCGGCCTGATGGATTTCGTCTCCGGTCACCACGGCGCCATCCCCGGCAGCGCCATGACCAGCCCCGGCCAGTTCGAGCACCCGCTGGTCGCCCGCGCCAAATGCGAGATCAGCGCCGCCGCGCTGGCCACCGGTCGCGTCCCGACGCACAACGTGACCACCGAACTGAGGGATATCGAGTACATCCGGAACGATGCCCGCCGCGCGCGCTGCGAGTTCGGCTACCTGCGCATGTGGAGCATCCATCCGAACCAGATCGTCCCCATCGTCGAAGCGATGCGCCCGGATTTTTCCGAAGTCCGGATCGCCGCCGAGATTCTCGTTGCCGCCCAGGACAGGGACTGGGGACCAATCCAGCACGACGGCAAGCTGCACGACCGTGCCTCCTACCGCTACTACTGGGAACTCCTCCAACGCGCCCGCGTCACCGGCATGGCGGTACCTGGCGAGGCCAAGAGCCGTTTTTTTGCCTGACTGCCTGCCCATCCTGTTTCGCGACGAACATATCGTCGTCATCGACAAGCCGCCGGGGCTGCTGGTCCACCGCTCAGAAATCGACCGCCACGAGACACGCTTTGCCATCCAGATCCTGCGCGACCAGATCGGCCAGCGGGTCTGGGCCGCGCACCGGCTCGATCGCGGCACCTCCGGCGTGCTGCTGTTCGGCCTCAGCCGCGAAATTGCCGGTGTCCTCG
>DATIUN010000351.1:0-3990 GCA_035466795.1 Azonexus sp.
GGTGAGTGCCATCGAGCATCCGTGCATTCTCAAGCCGGCAGCCCAGTTGGCAAGTAATGGCTGGCAGGTCGAGACGGTTGCGGTCGACAGCGCGGGTAGGGTGGATTTCACTGCCTTCAGCGGAGTTGTCGCGGCGCGCCCCCGGCTGGTGTCGATCATGAGTGCCAATAATGAAACCGGTGTCGTTCAGGATGTTCCGGCGCTGGCGACGGCGGCCCGAAGTGCGGGCGGCTGGTTCCATACCGATGCGGTGCAGGCGCTGGGCAAGCAAGCACTCGATTTCCGCGCGCTGAACGCGGCCGGCGTCCATGCCATGACCCTGTCGGCCCACAAGGCGCGCGGTCCGAAGGGCGCGGCGGCGCTGGTGCTCGACAAGCGCGTCGAACTGCAGCCGTTGATCGCCGGTGGCGGGCATGAGCGCGGTTTGCGCTCGGGTACCGAAAACGTGCCGGCCATCGTCGGCTTCGGCGTGGCGGCGGAACTTGCGGCGCGCGGCGTTGCCGAATTGCCGCATCGCCTGCGCGTGCTGCGCGGGCGTCTCGAGAGCGGATTGGCGGCGCTCGGTGCGCGGATTTTCGGCAGCGATGCCGAGCGTTTGCCCAACACGACCTATTTCGCCGTGCCCGATATCGATGGCGAAACGCTTGTCGGCAAGCTGGATCGCGAAGGCTTCGCGGTGGCCAGCGGCGCAGCCTGTTCGAGCGCCAACCCGGAACCGTCGCATGTCCTGCGGGCCATGGGCGTGGCCCCCGAGACCGCGCGCGGCGCGGTGCGGGTCAGCCTCGGTGCCGGCAACAGCGAAAACGATATCGATGAATTTATTAATGCCCTGCGGCTTACGGTCGGACGCCTGCAGGGAATGACAGCGCTGGCTGTCTGAGACTGACCGATTGAATCAACCTTAAAGCGAGAACTCGGATGAAACTCCCCATCTACCTGGATTATTCGGCAACTACCCCGGTCGACCCGCGCGTCGCGGAAAAGATGATTCCCTACCTGTGCGAGCATTTCGGCAACCCGGCCTCGCGTTCGCACAGCTTCGGCTGGGTCGCCGAGGCTGCCGTCGAGGAGGCCCGCGAGGAGGTCGCCGCGCTGGTCAATGCCGACCCCAAGGAAATTGTCTGGACCTCCGGCGCCACGGAGTCGAACAACCTCGCGATCAAGGGCGCCGCGCATTTTTACGCCGGTACCAAGGGCAAGCACATCATCACCGTCCAGACCGAGCACAAGGCCGTGCTCGACACCGTGCGCGAAATGGAGCGCCAGGGTTTCGAGGCGACCTATCTGGAGGTCAAGGAGAACGGCCTGATCGACCTCGAGGCGTTCAAGGCGGCGATTCGTCCCGATACCGTGCTGGCCTCGGTGATGTTCGTCAATAACGAAATCGGCGTCATCCAGCCGATCGCCGAACTGGGCGAAATCTGCCGCGCGAAGGGCGTCATCTTCCACGTTGATGCCGCGCAGGCGACCGGCAAGGTCGATATCGACCTGCAGAAGCTCAAGGTCGACCTGATGAGTTTCTGCGCCCACAAGACCTACGGTCCGAAGGGTATCGGCGCCCTCTACGTCCGGCGCAAGCCGCGCATCCGCCTCGAAGCGCAGATGCACGGTGGCGGGCATGAGCGCGGATTCCGTTCCGGCACGCTGGCGACGCACCAGATTGTCGGCATGGGCGAAGCCTTCCGTCTGGCCAGGGAAGAAATGGCCGCGGAAAACAAGCGCGTCGGTGCCCTGCGCGACCGTCTGCTCAAGGGCCTGCAAGATATGGAAGCGACCTACGTCAATGGCGACCTTGAACACCGCGTTGCCCACAACCTGAATATCAGCTTCGCCTATGTCGAAGGCGAATCGATGATCATGGCGATCAAGGATCTGGCCGTCTCTTCCGGTTCGGCCTGCACCTCGGCCAGCCTGGAACCGTCCTATGTGTTGCGCGCCCTCGGCCGCAATGACGAGCTGGCCCATAGCTCGATCCGTTTCAGCATCGGTCGCTTCACGACAGAAGAGGAAATTGACTATGCAATCAATTTGTTGAAATCGAAAGTTGGCAAACTACGTGATCTTTCCCCGTTGTGGGAAATGTTCAAGGACGGTATCGACCTCGACACTGTCCAGTGGGCGGCGCACTAAGGAAATTAAAGGAGAAACAACATGAGCTATAGCGTAAAAGTCATTGATCATTATGAGAATCCGCGTAACGTCGGTTCCTTCGGCAAGGAAGATGACGGGGTCGGCACCGGCATGGTCGGCGCGCCGGCCTGCGGCGACGTGATGAAACTGCAGATCAAGGTGAACAAGGCCGGCGTGATCGAGGATGCCAAGTTCAAGACCTATGGCTGCGGTTCGGCGATCGCCTCGTCTTCGCTGGTCACCGAGTGGGTCAAGGGCAAGACGGTCGACCAGGCGCTGAGCATCAAAAACACCGAAATTGCCGAGGAATTGGCCTTGCCGCCGGTTAAAATCCACTGTTCGATCCTGGCCGAAGATGCCATCAAGGCAGCCGTGGCCGATTACAAGAAGAAGCATGGAGAGTAAGAGCATGGCAGTCACCTTGAGCGACAAGGCGGCGAAACACGTCGCCAACTATCTGAGCAAGCGCGGCAAGGGCGTCGGCCTGCGCCTCGGCGTGCGGACCAGCGGCTGTTCCGGCATGGCCTACAAGCTGGAATTCGTCGACGAGGTGAGTCCCGAGGATCTGGTGTTCGAGAGCAACGGCGTCAAGGTTTTCGTCGATGCCAAGAGCCTGCCGTATCTTGACGGGATGGAACTCGACTATGCCCGCGAAGGCCTGAACGAAGGCTTCAAGTTCAACAATCCCAACGTCAAGGACCAGTGCGGCTGCGGCGAATCGTTCAACGTGTGATGGATCCGCGAGCCGATCATTTCGCCTTGTTCGGATTGAACCGGGGATTCCGGCTCGATCTGTCGGACCTCGATTCCCGCTACCGCGACATTCAGGCGCAGGTTCACCCGGATCGCTTCGCCCATGCCGGCGAGGCCGAACGGCGGCTCTCGATGCAATGGGCGACACACGCCAACGAGGCTTACCAGACGTTGAAAAAGCCGCTCGAACGCGCCAAGTACCTGTTGCACCTCACCGGCCACGACATCCAGGCGGAAAGCAATACCGCAATGCCGGCCGATTTCCTGATGGAGCAGATGGAGTGGCGGGAAGCGGTCGTCGAGGCGCGGAGCGGTGGCGATCACCACGAACTCGAGCATCTGCATAATCGCCTGCGCGGCGATATCAACAGTCGTTACGTCGAGCTTGGCGATCTGCTCGATGGCGGCGATTTTTCCGGCGCCATCGATCGCGTACGACGCCTGATGTTCCTCGAAAAACTCCTGTACGAAATCGACGACGCGCTGGCGTCGCTGGAAGAATAAAAATGGCCCTGTTTCAAATTGCCGAGCCGGGTGAGTCGGCTGCCCCCCACGAGCACAAACTGGCGATCGGCATCGACCTCGGCACGACGAATTCGCTGGTGGCGACGGTGCGCAGCGGCATGTCGGTGGTGCTCAACGACGAGCAGGGGCGTCCCTTGCTGCCGTCGATCGTCCGCTATCGCGAGGACGGCACGACCGAGGTCGGCTACGACGCGCAGACCCGGCAGGCGGTCGACCCCAAGAACACCATCGTTTCCGTCAAGCGTTTCATGGGACGCGGGCTGAAGGATATTTCGCACGTCGAATCGATGCCCTACGACTTCGTCGAGGCGCCGGGCATGGTCAAGGTCAGGACGGTGGCCGGCGTGAAAAGTCCGGTCGAGGTGTCGGCCGAGATTCTGAAAAGCCTCAAGGCGCGTGCCGAAACCGCGCTGGGCGGCGAACTTGTCGGGGCGGTGATTACCGTGCCGGCCTATTTCGATGACGCGCAGCGCCAGGCGACCAAGGATGCCGCCCGTCTCGCCGGCCTCAACGTACTGCGCCTGTTGAATGAACCGACCGCCGCCGCCATCGCTTACGGGCTGGAAAACGGGGCCGAGGGCA
>DATIUN010000352.1:0-3029 GCA_035466795.1 Azonexus sp.
ATCGTCGCCCGCCTTGAGTTCTACACGGCGCAGGAGCTGCAAAGCATCGTCGGCCGCTCGGCGACGCTGCTCAATGCACCGCTCGACGCTGCGGGCGCGCTGGAAATCGCCAAACGCTCGCGCGGCACGCCGCGCATCGCCAACCGCCTGCTGCGCCGCGTCCGCGACTACGCCGAGGTCAGGGCCGACGGCAACATCACGCGCAGCGTCGCCGATGCCGCCCTGGTCATGCTCGACGTCGATGCTGCCGGGCTGGACATCATGGATCGCAAGCTGCTCTCGGCAGTCATCGACAAGTTCGGCGGCGGCCCGGTCGGCGTTGACAATCTCGCCGCCGCCATCGGTGAAGCGCGCGACACCATCGAAGACGTCCTCGAACCCTATCTGATCCAGCAGGGCTACCTGCAGCGCACCCTGCGCGGGCGCATCGCGACGCCCGCCATCTATCGCCACTTCGGTCTGGCCGAACCCGCAAGCGCGGTGGTGCGTGACCTGTTATCGGAAGAATAGTGAGTGTCACCGGAGATTTTCAGTAGCCGAAAATATTCCATAATCGATATGGAAACAAACCGTTACAAACGATTCTTGCGAAGTCAGGTAAAATCCGCGGATGAAATATGAGCAGAGTGCCAACGCCTTCTCCATCCCGGTCCGCGTTTATTACGAGGATACCGATGCAGGGGGCGTCGTCTATTACGCCAACTACCTGAAATTTTTCGAGCGCTGCCGCACCGAATGGATGCGCCAGATCGGCCACGACCAGTCGCAACTCGCTGCCGATGCCGGCATCGCCTTCGTCGCGCGCAAGGCCAGTTGCGAGTACCTGAAGCCGGCGCGGCTCGACGACCTGCTGACGGTCGGCCTCGAAGTCGAGAAACTGACGCGGGTACGCGTCATCTTCCGCCAGCATGTCCGGCGCGGCAACGAGGAACTGGTCACCGGCGTCGTCGAAATCGCCTGTGTCGACACCGTCAAGATGACGCCGGCCGCCATCCCCGAATTCCTGCACAGCAAACTGGAAGCACTGAAATGAACGTTACCCAGGATCTCTCCATCCTCCACCTGATCCTCAACGCCAGTGCCGTGGTGCAGATCGTCATGGCCCTGCTGGCCGGCGTCTCCTTCATGTCCTGGTACTACATCTTCATGAAGTGGTACACGGTCAAGCTGGCGCGCGCCAAGACCGAAACCTTCGAACGCGATTTCTGGTCCGGCGGCGACCTCAACAGTCTTTTCAACAGCGCGGTCAACGACCGCCACCATGCCGGATCCATGGAGCGCATCTTCGAAGCCGGCTTCCGCGAGTTCGCCAAGCTCAAGGGCCAGGCAAACCTCGACTCCAAGGATGTCATCGACGGTTCGCGGCGCGCCATGCGCGCTACCTACCAGCGCGAGATGGATGCGCTGGAAGCGCACCTCGCCTTCCTCGCCTCGGTCGGCTCGGTATCGCCCTACATCGGCCTGTTCGGCACCGTCTGGGGCATCATGCACTCCTTCCGCGGCCTCGCCAATGTCGGCCAGGCAACGCTCTCCGCCGTCGCGCCCGGCATTGCCGAGGCGCTGGTCGCCACCGCCATCGGCCTTTTCGCAGCGATTCCGGCAGTGCTCGCCTACAACCGCTTCGCCCATGACATCGACCGCCTGGCCACGCGCTACGAGTCGTTCATGGAAGAATTCTCCAACATCCTGCAGCGGCAGATGCGTTAAGCCATGCGCCAGCGCCGCCTGAAAAACGAAATCAACGTCGTTCCCTACATCGACGTCATGCTGGTGTTGCTCGTCATCTTCATGGTGACGGCGCCGATGATGACGACCGCCAGCATCGACCTGCCGTCGGTCGGCAAGGCGGCAACCGCGCCGACCGCGCCACTCGAGGTGCAGATCAAGGCCGACGAGAGCCTGGTGCTGACCGACCGCGGCGGAAACGGCAAGGAAATCCGCGTCGACCGCAAGGAACTGCTGGCCATGATCCGCGCCGCCCAGGCGAGAAATCCCGAGCAGCCGGTCCTCATCGCCGGTGACAAGAATGTCAAGTACGAGGCCGTGCTGTCGGTCATGGACGATCTGCAAAAGGCCCAGGTCAAGCGAGTCGGCCTGCTGGTGCAGACGACGGGTAAATGACCCCGCAAGATTTCGAAGAGCCAGGCAGGAGAAATGCGCTGGCATTCACCATCCTGGTGCATACAGCCCTGATCGCCGCGCTCATTCTCGGGGTGCAGTGGAAGCGCGTCCAGCCGGACGCCGTCGAAGTGGAATTGTGGTCCAGTCGCCAGTTGCCGGCCGTCCGGGTTGCCCCGGCACCGCCTCCGCCGCCGGAAACGAGACCCGAGCCGAAACCGGAACCGAAGCCGGTCCCCAAGGTCGAGACCAAGCCCGAGCCGCCGCCGCCCGTAAAACCTGATATCGCGATCAAGGAAGAGAAAAAGCCGCCCAAGCCGGAACCCAAAAAACCTGAGCCGGAACCCAAACCCGAACCCAAGAAACCTGAGCCCAAGCCCGAGCCCAAGCCGGAACCGAAAAAACCGGAAGTCAAGCCCGAGGCGAAAACCGAGCCGAGAGTGCCGGATTTCAGCAAGGAGCTGGCGAGCGAAACGGCACACCTGAAGGCCCGTCCGAATACCAGCGGGCAGCAGATGTCGAATGCCGCGGCGGCGGAAGCTGAGCAGCGCGCTGCCGCTGGCAAGAAGGGGCTTCAGGACTACATCGCCAAGATACGCAACAAGGTGCGCGGCAACATCGTGTTGCCGCAGAACATCCAAGGTAACCCGGAAGCCATCTTCGACGTCAAGCAATTGCCCGGCGGCGAAGTGCTGGAGGTCAGGCTTAAGAAATCGAGCGGTAACAGCAGCCTGGATGCAGCCATCGAACGGGCCATCCGAAGATCCTCGGAGTTCCCGACACCGGACGATCCCGCCCTGTACCGGCGCGATCTGGAAATCAAATACAGGCCATTTGAAGAGTAGAATCGCGCGAACCCATGACGAATTCGAGTCCCATGCCCCAAATTTTTCACAAAATCCTCTTCGCCC
>DATIUN010000353.1:0-14839 GCA_035466795.1 Azonexus sp.
GCCAATGGCGAGAAGCTGGACACGATGGAGAAGAGCGAAATCGTCACCATCGACGGCAAACAGGTCTTCCGCTACATGAAGGCGCTGCCGGTCAGCGATGTCTGCCTCAACTGCCATGGCCCCGCCGACAAGCTGGATGCCGGACTGAAGGCGGAACTCGGCAAGTACTATCCGCATGATCAGGCTACCGGCTATGCCAAGGGTCAGATTCGCGGCGCGCTGACCGTCAAGCGGCCGCTGTAATTCCCGAACCAGCCCGGTCGTTGGAAAAATCGAACGCCTGGCATGATGCGCCCGCCTGGGGTGCCGGCTTGGCACTGCTGGCGGCACTGGGGTTCTCGCTCAAGGCGATCTTCGTCAAGCTCGCCTACCCGTATGGCGTCGATGCGATCACGCTGCTCGCCTTGCGCATGGGTTTTGCGCTGCCGGTTTTCCTGTGGGTCGGCCTCGCCGAACACCGGCGCGCCGGTGGCAACCTGACGCGCGGCGACTGGGGACGGTTGTTCGTGCTCGGTTTTCTCGGCTATTACGGCGCCAGCATTCTCGATTTCCGGGGGCTGGAATATATTTCGGCCGGGCTGGAGCGGCTGATCCTGTTCACCTACCCGACGCTGACCATCATGATCGGCGTGTTATTTCAGGGCAAGCCGTTCTCCAGGCGCGAGGCGGTCGCCGTGACGCTCTGCTATATCGGCATCGGGTTTGCCTTCATGCACGACCTCGGGCTGGGAGAAGCGAAGGACGTGTGGACCGGTGGCGCGCTGGTTTTCGCCTCCAGCGTTTCCTACGCGCTTTACCTGTCGGGCAGCGCGCCGATGATCGCCCGCCTCGGCGCCATGCGCTTTTCGGCACTGGCGATGTTGATGTCGTCGGCGGTTACGCTGCTGCATTTCACCTCATCCCACCCGTTGACCGCATTCATCCAGCCCCTGCCGGTCTATGGTTGGGGGCTGGCGATGGCCTTGTTCGCCACGGTCGTGCCGGTCTTTGCCCAATCGGCCGCCATCCGCCGCGTCGGGGCCGGTCGCGCTTCGCTGTTCGCCATGGTCGGGCCGCTATTGACCATCGGCTTTGGCTGGTGGCTGCTCAACGAATCGATCTCTGTCGCCCAGATGGCGGGTGCCGCGCTGGTGGTCGCCGGGATTCTGATCGTCAGCCGCAGGTCATGAGCCGCGCTTCGGGTTAGAATTCCTCGCATGATCGGTATCCTACTCATTACCCACGGCAGCTTTGGCGAGGCACTCGTGCAGAATGCCTGCCATGTGCTGAACAAGCGCCCGGTTCAGGTGAACCAGCTCGGCGTTTCGGCGCAGGACGATCCACTCGACCTGTTGCCGCTGGCGCGCCGGATGCTGGCGCTGGTCGACAACGGCAAGGGGGTGCTGGTGCTGACCGACATTTTCGGCGCCAGCCCCGCCAACCTGGCCATGAAACTGCTCGAGCCGGGACGTATCGAAGGCCTTGCCGGCGTCAATCTGCCGATGCTGCTGCGCGCCATCAACTATCGCGAAAAAGGCATGGAAACGCTGCTACTGCGGGCTCGCGACGGGGGCCGCGACGGTGTTTTCAATATGCTGGAACATTGACCATGCTGACCAGGGAAACCGAAATCATCAACAAGCTGGGCCTGCATGCACGGGCTTCGGCGAAGCTGACGCAACTGGCCGGAAAATACCCGTGCGAGGTGTGGATGGCCAAGGGACCGCGCCGCATCAACGCCAAGAGCATCATGGGCGTCATGATGCTGGCTGCCGGCAAGGGCTCGAAGGTGATAATCGAAACCGACGGGCCGGACGAACAGGCAGCGATGGATGCCTTGCTCGCCCTGATCGCCGACTGCTTCGGTGAAGGGGAGTAGGCGGACATGAGCTTCACCCTGCACGGTCTGCCGACCTCACCGGGCATCGCCATCGGACGGGCCATGCTGATGTCGCATGCGACGCTCGAGGTGTCGCACCTGACCCTCGCGCCGCGCATGGTCGACAAGGAGATTGCGCGTTTCGACGCGGCCATCATCGCGGTCAAGCACGAGCTGGAAACGATGCGCGAGACGACGGAGCACGCGCCGGCCGAACTGGCCGCCTTCATCGATATTCACACCATGTTCCTCGAGGATCCCGAACTGGTTGAAAAGCCGCGCGAGATCATCCGCGAGCGGCGCTGCAATGCCGAGTGGGCGCTGGTCCAGCAGATGGAATACCTGGTCGACCAGTTCGAGCAGTTCGATGATCCCTACCTGCGCGAACGCAAGTTCGACGTCGTCCAGGTTGTCGAGCGGGTGATCAAGGAACTGGTCGGGCGTCCTGGTCGTGCCGTGACCAAGGCGGCCAAGGGCGTCACCGAGGAAATGCTGATCGTTGTCGCCCACGATCTGTCGCCGGCCGACGTCATCAGCTTCAAGGAACACCGTTTCGCCTCGTTCATTACCGATGTCGGCGGTGGCACCTCGCATACGGCGATTCTCGCGCGCAGCCTGGCGATTCCGTCGGTGGTCGGCATCGAGACTGCCCGCTCGCTGATCCGTGACGGCGAACAGCTGATCGTCGATGGCACGCGCGGCGTCGTCATCGTCAATCCCGATCCGCGCGTGCTGGAGGAATACCAGCTCCGCAAGAACCAGATCGAGCTGGAGAAATCGAAGCTCAAGCGCCTGAAGACGGCCAAGTCGCAGACCATCGACGCGGTTCCCGTCCAGTTGTTCGCCAATATCGAATTGCCGGGTGACGTGCCGGGGGCGCTCGCAGCCGGCGCCGAGGGCATCGGCCTGTTCCGTACCGAATTCCTCTTCCTCGACCGCGGCGACATGCCGGACGAGCGCGAGCAGTACGAGGCCTACAAGAAGGTGGTCAAGGGCATGGGTGGACGCCCGGTGACCATTCGCACCTTCGATCTCGGCAACGACAAGGATGTTCACTCGGACGGCATGGCCGCCGAACGCGTCAAGACCAACCCGGCGCTCGGGCGCCGCGCCATCCGCCTGTCGCTGGCCGAGCCGCGCATGTTCCAGACCCAGTTGCGCGCCATCCTGCGCGCCTCAAAGTACGGTCCGGTCAAGCTGCTGATCCCGATGCTCGCGCATGCCCACGAAATCGATCAGACCCTGGCCGCGCTCGAGCAGGCAAAATCCAGTCTGCGCGGCGAGAAGGTCGTCTTCGATGAAAAGATCGAGGTCGGCGGCATGATCGAAGTGCCCGCGGCGGCACTCGCCATCGGCCTTTTCCTGCGTCGCCTCAATTTCCTGTCGATCGGCACCAACGACCTGATCCAATACACCCTGGCCATCGACCGTTCCGACGAGCAGGTCTCGGCCCTCTACGACCCCTTGCACCCGGCGATCCTGATGCTGATTGCCCATACCCTGGCCAGCGCCGAAAAGGTCGGCATTCCGGTTTCGGTGTGCGGGGAAATGGCTGGCGACCCGAAGCTGACCCGCCTTCTGCTCGGCATGGGCTTGCGCAACTTTTCGATGCATCCCTCGCAGATTCTCGAGGTCAAGAGCCACGTCCTGAAATCTGAAGTCGAGGTCCTGGCACCCATCGTCCGCCGCATGCTGCGCCTGGATGAACCGGCCAAGCTGCTGGAGGCGCTGGAAAAGCTGAACGCCTAGAACTTGCCGTTATCGACCTGGTCGACAAGCTGCGCAGTCACCTGGTCGAAAGTGAGCGCCCGCTTGCCTTTGTGGTCCTTGAGAAAATCGTCGGCGTCCGTCTTGTTCGCCAGCGGGACGAATTCGTGCCCCATCGGCCCGAGGACATCCGAGCCGATGACAAAATAGGCCTGCCGTGCGTCGACCTTGCCGAGGTTGTAGAAATCGGTGACGGCGATCGCCTTGATGTCTTCTTTGCGATGCCCCGGGGCGTACTTCGGCAGATCCTGCAGATACTTGAACATGTCCTTGGCGCCGTCGAAGTGATGGGCATGGCCGTCCTTGTACTGCACGGTCGCCACCCAGTTCGGGTACTTCGAGACGATCATGCCGCAGACCGGGCAGAGATCCCTGGCGCCCGGCTTGGGAATGCCGGAGAGTGCTGTCTGGGCACTGGCGCCGCAAGCGAACGCCAGGGTCCAGAGTAGCCCGACTACGCCGAGAAGGTGGCGGACAGCGGACATCAACCGGGTTTCTGCTCGGCCATCTTCTTGCGCCGCTCGGCGCGATTGCGGCGGATCATCGACACGTCACCGGCCATGTCCAGGTAGGACTCGCGCAGCGCATCGTCGAACTTGGCCAGCGTGCCGCCGTGTTTGGCCTGAAACTCCTTGGCGGTTTCAGGCGAAGCAAAGGAATGCTTGCTGCGCTTGGTCATGACATGCTTGAGGTCGGCGCCGATCAGGTAGGTCAGCTTGTCGACCGGCATCAGCGGGCGTGGATCGGCACTGTTGGCAAAATCCGGACCCCAGATTTCCTTCGGTTCGCGATCGACGTTTAGGCCGAGGCTGAGCGCCAGGCAATGGATGGAGCAGGTTCCGTCGACCAGGTCATCCGAATACTGCACCAGCATGCGGGTGCGGTTGTGCTCCTTGCGATCCATGCCGCAATAGGGGCATTTCGGGTATTTCTCGAATTCGTTTTCCAGTGGCTTGGCATCCGGCGGATTCCTTGGGATGAACTGGTTCGGCGTCCCGTCGCCGGGGCAGGCCGGTGCCGCCTTGGACTGGCTGGTGGCAAGCACCAACCCGCCGGAGGCGAGCGAAAGTTTGAGCAGGTCGCGGCGTTTCATGGTGTTTCTCCCTCGGCGAATGAATGCCGCTCATATTAGCCTTTGCCGATGTGCTTGCCGTGCGGCATATTGTCGCAATTGCCGGCAGGCGCAGCGGTCTCAGCCGACCAGCTTGTGCATGACCAGAAAGTAGTTGGTGCCCTGCCACAGCGTCGACAGGCCGAGCGCGATGACGAACAGCCCTGCCCCTTTCTGCATGGCGCCGCGCAGCCTTGGGCCAAGCTTGCCGAACAGGAAGCTGGCGAGCAGCATCGAGGGCAAGGTGCCGGCGCCGAAGGCGAGCAGCAGCAGCCCACCTTCCGCCACCGAGGGCACGGTCGTCGCCTTGACTGCCATCGCCATCGTCATCGAACATGGCATCAGGCCATTGACCAGGCCGGCGATGCCGGCTCCGCGCAACGCGCCCTTTTGGGCGGCGCCGGCGAACTGCTGGCGCAACCAGCGCGCCGGCGCGAAGCCGACCGTCAGCTTGAGCGGCGAGAGGCCGAGCAGTTCCAGACCGAGCAGGATGACGATCAGCCCGGCGACAATCTGCAGCACGCCTTGCGCCAGGCCGATCTGCCCGGTCGACACGAGCACCGCGCCGAGCGCTGCGGCGACCAGTCCGACCACGCCATACACGCTGATGCGCGCGCCGTGGTAAGCCAGATAGGGGGCGATGTTCGGTCGGCCATTCCCTGCTGTCCGGGCCCGGATGAAATAGCCGCAGACCAGGCTGCCGCACATGCCGAGGCAATGGCCGCTGCCGAGGATGCCGGTCATGAAGGCGGCGAAATACCCGAAGCCCGCGACGGCATGGTGCAGCGAATGATCCACCGCCCGCCTCAGCCCTTTTTCAGCAGGCGCAGCGAATTGACGACGACCGAGACCGAACTTGCCGCCATTGCCGCCGAGGCGATCATCGGGTTGAGGCGGCCGGCCGCCGCCACCGGGATGGCGATGGTGTTGTAGCCGAGCGCCCAGAACAGGTTTTCGCGGATGATGCGCATGGTCCGTCGCGAGATCGACAGCGCTTCGGCTGCCTTGCCGAGGTCGCCACGCACCAGGGTCAGGTCGGCCGCTTCGACGGCAATGTCGGTACTGCCGCCGATCGCCATGCTGACATCGGCCGCCGCCAGTGCCGGCGCGTCGTTGATGCCATCGCCGACCATCGCCACGATTTCGCCGGCAGCCTGCAGCGCGCGGATCAGTTGCAACTTGCGCTCCGGCGTCGCGCGGGCCTCGACGCGGTCGATGCCGACCAGTCCGGCGACATGGCGTGCGGCGGCTTCGACATCACCGGTTGCCATCAGCGTCTTGATGCCGAGCCGGTGCAGGCGTTCGATGGTCGCTGCAGCATCCGCCCGCGGCTGGTCGGCGATGGCGAAGAAGGCCGCCAACTGGCCGTCGAGCGCGGCCAGCACTGGCGTCTTTCCCTCCCCGCCGGCGCGCGCGCAGGCCGCGTCCAGTGCCGTTGTTTGAATGCCGCAGGCGATCAGCCATTCTGCGTTCCCGATGACGATGCCGCGGCCGTCGACGTCGGCAGCGATGCCATGCCCCGGCTCGACCCTGAAATTGGCCACCTTTTTGCCGTCGACCGTAACAGCGAGCAGATGGGCGAATTCGCGCAGCGCCTTGGCCAGGTAATGTTCCGAACCATTTTCCGCTGCCGCCAGCAGTCCGAGCAATTCCTTGTCCGGCAGGCCGCTCAGGTTCTGCCAGTCGCTGACCGCCGGGCGTCCTTCGGTGATGGTGCCGGTCTTGTCGAAGACCACGGTGGTGACCTTGGCGCCGGTCTCCAGCGCCGTGCCGTTGCGGATGAAAATGCCGCGCCGTGCCGCCGCGCCCGTGCCGGCCATGATCGCCGTCGGCGTCGCGAGGCCGAGCGCGCAGGGGCAGGCGATCAGAACGACGGCGATGGCATGGGCCAGCGCGTGCGTGGCCGGTGCGCCGCCGAGCAGCCAGCCACCAGCCGTGACCCCAGCAATGCCGATGACGCCCGGAACGAAGACAGCGGAGATCCGGTCGGCCAGCTTCTGGACCGGCAGTTTGGCACTTTGCGCCGCGTCGACCATGCGCACGATGTGCGCCAGTACCGTGTCCTGGCCGACCGCGGTGGCGCGCAGCGTCAGCGCGCCGTTCTGGTTCATGCAGCCGCCGATCACCCTGTCGCCGGCCGCCTTGCCGACCGGGAGGCTTTCGCCGGTGAGCATGGCTTCATCGACCGCCGAACTGCCGGCGATCACTTCGCCGTCGGTCGGCACCCGCTCGCCGGGCCGCACCAGCAGGGTTTCGCCGGGGACAACGGACTCGACATCGACGACCATCTCGACACCGTCGCGGATGACGGTCGCGGTCGCCGGCTGCAGTTCGATGAGCTGGCGGATCGCTTCGCCAGCCTTGCCCTTGGCGCGCTCTTCCAGATAGCGGCCGAGCAGCACGAAGGTGACGATGCTCGCCGCCGCCTCGAAATAGAGAAAGTGCGCGCGGCGGTGCGGCAGCAGGCCGGGTAGGCTGTACAGGTAGGCGGCACCGGCGCCGAGGGCGATCAGGGTGTCCATGTTGGCGCTGCGGTTGCGCGCCAGCTTGAAGGCTTTCTCGAAGAACGGCAGGCCGGCCCCGAAGACCACCGGCGTGGCCAGCACGAATTGCAGCAGGCGCAGGCTGTAACGGTGCGGCATGGCCATGCCCAGGACCATCAACGGCGCGCTCAGCGCGGCGGCGGCGAGAAAGCGCTTGCGTGCCTCTTCGCGCAGGATCTTTTCGCGCTCGACGAGGAAACGTCGCTGGGCGAGCGTATCCATCGGGCGCGGCGTGTAACCGAGGCGATCGACCAGGGAGAAGACCGCAGCGCGATCGAGCTGGCCGTCCACGGCGCAGGTGCCGGCGGCGAAGTTGACGGCGGCGTTCCTGACGCGCGGGTCGCGCTGCAGCGTCAACTCGATCAGCGCCGCGCAGGAGGCACAGGTCATTCCCTCGATCGCTACCGAACTGCGCTGCAGGGGGCCTTCGGGAACGGTTTGCGCTTCCGGCTTGAGGGTCCGCGGGCTGCGCGCCAGCACGGTGGCGATCTGCGTCACGGCGGCAAGCAGATCGGTACGCGTTATGGCCGCCGGGTTGAAATGGATGGTCAGCGAGCCGATCCGGCACTCGGAACGGACTTCCCGAATGGCCGGCCGCTTGCGCAGCAGGATTTCGAGCAGATAAAAGCGCTCCCGGTCGCCCTTGAGCGCCGGAACGACGATCCGGATGCGACGCTGCAGGACGTGCGCGACTTGAATGTCGAGCGGCGCGTTCACGCCGCGGCCTTTCCTTCGACCGGCGCCGGGAGCGCCTTCGCCGGGGCTGGCACCGCGCTCTTGCGGTAGCGTACCAGCAGGAAGGTAAGGTAGAACACCGTCAGCCAGGCGTCGGCGTGGCGGAGCGGTGACTTGATCCAGTGCTGCGTGATCAGGTTCCAATGCACGCGAATGAGGTAGAAGGCGACAATGTCATTGGCGAAATTGATCACTGCCTTTTCGTTGAGCAGCGACGGATTGAAGGCGCGGCGCAGCGGCGTCAGCTTGCCCGGCGTTTCGCTTGCGGCGGCCGGTTGCCGGGGCACCAGCTGGGCCTCGACGCGTTGCACAAAGTGCCGGGCCAGGCTTTCCGCCTGCTTCACTCCCCGGGCAAGCTGCCGGCCGATCTCGCCGAGGCCGGACGGCGACGGTGCTCCGGAGGCGGCAGGTTTCGCCGCAGCAGTCGCGGTATCCAGGCAACCCTTCAGGACCAGCGCAAGCTGGCGCAGGCTGCAGGCGATCGGGTCGTAATGAACCCCCATCTTGCCGGTTCCGGGATCGATCCGTACCAGCCTGACACCGGGGATGCGCAGCAGCGCAGCCTCGATGACGGCTGCCGAGCCGGGATTGGCAAGCGTTGCCGGCAAGGCAAAGCGAACATGGCCTGCGCTCTTGTGCAGGACCAGAATCTGGCGGGAAACGGGATTCACGGACGGGATGCTCATGGACGGACTCGTGACACGGAAAGATTGAATCAGGCGCTCGCCGCGGCTTTCCTGGCCCTTGGCCTGGCTGCCGGGGCGCCGGCCTCGGCGCTGGCTTGGGCCTTGGCCTCGGCTTCATTGCCTTCCTGCGCTTCGGCGACCAGATCATCCAGCGATTCCCTCTGCTGCAGCACGAAATCCTTGCCCATGTCGGCCGCCTTGGTCACCGCCTGAATGATCTCGCGACGATATTTGTGCAACAGGTAGCCGGTCGTCACGCCGGCGGCGAAAACCACCAGCGGCGCGCGCAGGAAGGAGAGCGCCGGGTTGGTGGTCAATACGCGGGCAGCGGCATAGCCGCCGGCACCCATCACCATCGGCTTCATCATTTCGCTCATGACATGCGGGGCCTGACGGGCGGCTTCGGTCATCATCGGTTGCATCATCTGGATTCTCCTTGAGAAGGGTTGTTGGCTGAAGGGCGAGGCGGATTCTCGATATCGTTCAACATCTGATAAATCCCCTTGCAGCCCTCGCAGCAAAAGTGGAATGTCCGTTCCGCCGTCGGCAGGCTGAAATCCTGCAGGCCGACGGGCAAACCACAGAGATCGCACGTTTCATTGTCGCTCATTTGAGCAATTCCACCACCTGGCGTTCGAAGGTCGCTTCATCGGCCTCGCCGACGATCTTGCCGCGCACGATGCCGCGGGCGTCGACAAAGAAAGTGGTCGGCAGGCCGACGACACCGTAACTGCGGGCTATCTTCGACTGCTCGTCGAGCAGCGCCGGGTAGCTGACGCCGATCTTCTTCATGAACGCGACCACGGCCGGCTTGTCCTGCCCGGCATTGACTGCCAGTACCTGCAGCCCGGTGCCTTGGTGGCGCTGGTAAACGGTCTCGATGGCCTTCATTTCGCCCTCGCAATACTTGCACCAGTCCGCCCAGAAGCGGATGACCAGCGGCTTGCCGACAAAGGCAGCCGGGAAGTGGACCGGCGTGCCGTCGGCGGCGAAGGTCTGGAAAGTTGGCGCCGGCTGGCCGCTGTTGAGCTGCACGGCAGGCGCACCGCTGTTGCAGGCAGCCAGGCAGAGGACGGCCATGACCACCGCCAGCGAGCGCCGCAGTATCTGCATTTTGGGCTGGGTGAAGTTCACCATGGGGTCATCCTGCCGGGTTGGTCATGATAAAAGAATCAGGTTGGATTTCAGCACCATGAATGTCGCCACGGCCGCGAACAGCGCGAAGCCGATCGCCGCCACGGCCGCCAGCCGTCCACTCGCCCGGGGAACCAGCACCTTCAGGCTGCCGACGCCGGCGAAGGGTTGCAGGATGCCGGCGCCGAGGCCGGCTGCGGTCGACACGAAAAGTGGCCCATAAAGCAGATAGCCCTGATAGCCGTATTCCGGCTTGAGGAGGCAGAACGGGCAGTGGTGGTGCGGGTGCTCGTACACGTAGAGCGAGACGAAGGAGAGGATGCCGACGATGGCGGCGACGAAGGCGGCGGCGCTGGCCAGGGCGGCAACGACGCCACTCCAGCGCTGGCGCAATCCGGCATGCAGCCCGTTGGCGAAGGCGGCCGCCCCCAGCGTACCGTAGAACAGCAGGATCGCCGGCTTCGCTTCCATGCCGGAAGCCTCGCTGGCCAGCGCCGGCCCCTGCTCGGAAAACAGGCTGCCGCAGCACGAGGTGATGACATCGGCGCGCAGATTCAGGAAATACTTGAGCTGCAGCGCGAAAGTGGCGGCTAGGGCCGGCAGCAGCAGAAGCAACAGCGCGTACTTGACGCGGACCAGCGGGTAATCGGGCGCCTGATTGTCGACTTGATTGAGCGTCAACCAGGCGGCGGCAAGGAAGAACACCGCGATCTGGGAATACAGCATCGGGAAGCCCCAGGCATTAGCATTGAGCGTGCCGACCGCGCACATGGCGCCGACGAACATCACCGCCATCTTGTCGGCATTGAACACGGTGAGCAGCAGCGCGCCGATCTGGGTGACGAAGACGAAGGCGGTCAGCGTCGAGAACAGGTAGGTGCGCCGTTCGAGGACCAGTTGTAGTTCACTGCCGCTCCGCATGTCCCAGCGCCGGATCACCTGGAGCGCGAAAGGCGCCGCCGCAACGAGCACCAGCAGGCTGACGGCGCCGGCCAGCAGCAAGGCAATGATCGCGGGCTGGAAGAGCATGCTCAGTCGGCGTTGTCGACCAGGCGTCCGTCACGCAGGCGGACGACGCGGTCGACGACGCTGGATTCGACGACCAGCGGATCATGGCTGGTCAGTACCACGGTTCGCCCCTCGTCGATCAGCCGGCTCAGGATGTCGAGGAACTGAAGCGATAGCGCCGTATCGAGATTGGCGGTCGGCTCGTCGGCGATGATGACTTCCGGATCGTTGATCAGCGCCCGGGCAATCGCCACCCGCTGCTGTTCGCCGCCGGAGAGCCATTCGACGCGGGCATCGCGGCGGTGACCGAGATCGAGGCCGGCCAGTTGATTTTCGGCCTTTTCGCGCAGTTGACCGTAAGGCAGGCCGAGCGGGTAGGCCGGCAGCATCACGTTGTCGAGCGCCGACAGGCCGCGCACGAGATTGAATTGCTGAAAGACGAAGCCGAAGGTCCGGCGCCGGATTTCGGTGAGAAAGCGCTCCGGCAGGCCGGAAACGTCCTCGTCACGCAGGCGCACCCGGCCGCGCGTCGGACGCGCCAGGCAGCCGAGCAGGGTCAGCAGCGTCGTCTTGCCCGAGCCGCTGGGGCCGGAAAGGGCGGTCACCTGGCGCGCCGCCACTTTCAGGTTGATCCCGCTGAGCGCCCAGTATTCGTTGGGCCGGCCCTGGTTGAAGGCCTTGTGGATGTCGTCGAGTTCGATCATCTCAGCCTCGCATCACGGCATCGGGATCGGTGATCGCCGCCCGCCAGATCGGTACCAGGACGGCGACGGCGTAGGGGAATACCGTGAAGAAGAGGAGCGTGGCGATCTGCAGGCCGTCGATGGCGGGAAGCAGCGTGAAGCTGGGGTAGAGCACGGCCCAGCCCTTGAGCACGGGCGCGAAGAGGGCGGCGGAAAAATGGAAGACATGGACATAGGCGGCGAGATAGCCGATCAGGAAGGCAGCCAGCGCGACCAGCATGCTCTCCCACAACTTCATGCGGATCACGTCGCCGGTTTCCCAGCCGATCGCTTTGAGGATGCCGATTTCCCGCTTTTCCTCGGCGGAAAGTCCGGAAGCCTTGTCCCAGGCGAGGATGGCGAAGGCCAGGATGGCCGCCGAAAGGAGCGCCAGCGCAATGCCTTCGCGCCAGTCGAAGATCGACTGGTAGGTGCGCAACACCTCTTCGCGCAGGATCGGCCGTGAATCGGGCAGCGCGGCAGCCAGCTTGGTCGCCACCGTGCGCACTTCCTGCGGGTTGGCGACGCTCAGTGCAATATCGGTGAAATGGCCGGCCGGGTAATCGAAGAAGGCGCGGAAATCGGCCTCGTTGAGCAGCACGAGGTCGGCGCTGACCAGTTCGGATTCGGCCGGCAAGACGGCGTCGACCGTGAAGGTGAACAGCTTGCCCGAATAGGAGCGGAAGGACAGCACATTACCCGTCTGAACCCCGCGAAAACGCGCCAGCCCGGGGCCGACGACGATGCGGCCAGGCGGTGGCGGATTCTCCCTGGACACCTGGAAAGTGTAGTTGGCCTTGACCACCGCGTCGTAGTAATAGCCCCAGAGCCGGCCTTCGACCTGCTGCACGCCGCGGATGCGCCCGATGCGCTCGATGTAGCCGGGCGGAATCAGGTCGTGGCGGCCGGCCACCATGCGCTGCAGCAGCACTTCCGGCGAATCCGCCAGCACCCGCGCCGCTTCCTGGCGCAGCGCCGAGGTCAGCAGGGTGACCGAGGCCAGCGCGAAGACCAGCAGCGAGAAGACCAGCACCAGGCCGATGTTCTTGGTCTTGCGCCGCGCCAGCGAAGCCAGCGTGAAGTCAATCAGGTAGCGTTGCTTGGCGATCCAGAGGCGCATGGTTTCTCAGGTGGGCAGGCGGCGGCATCAGGCTGCCGGAGGGAAAGTGCTCGAGACTCAGCGGATGGTCCTGGGCGGCGGAATGCAGGTCGGCGAGCGAGAGGTGGCGGGTGTAGCGGGCCTCGGTGAACAGGGCGAGATCGGTCAATTGCAGTTTTGCGGCCAGTGCGGCGCGCACCGCCTGCTCGCCGGCCCGTTTGTGCGCGAGCCGGCGGGCATCGGCGAAGCTGGCGAGAAACAGGACGATGAGCAAGGCGAAGACCCCTGCCGCCAGGCCGGAGGGGCGGGCGGAGGTCATAAGGCCTGGCGGATGGCGGCGCGCAGGTCGTCGGCCGGCGCGCCGTAGGGCAGCGTCGCCACCAGCTTGCCATTCTTGCCGACCAGATAGGTGTTGGCGCTGTGGTCCACCGCGTAACTGCCGTCCGAGCGCGGCGGCTGCCTGACGTAGCCGGCGCCGAAGGCCTTGGCGATGGTCGCGATCTGCTCCGGGGTGCCGGTCACGCCGATCAGGCTGGGATGGAAATAGGCCGCGTAGTTCTTGAGGCTTTCCGGCGTGTCGCGCGCCGGATCGACGGAAATCAGCACCGGCTGGATTTTCGCCCGTTCCTCGGGCGTCATCCCGCTCAGCACTTCGTTCATCGCCGCCAGCGAGGTCGGGCAGACATCGGGGCAATTGACGTAGCCAAAGAAGACGAGCATCAGCTTGCCGCGAAAGTTGTGGCTGTCGACCTGGCCGGCCGGCCCCTGCAGCAAGAAATCGGCGCCGGCTGGTTTGCCGCCCTGCGGGGCCGGCGAGCAGGCGGCCAGCAGGGCGCAGGAAAGGAGAAACAGAATCAGCTTGGTTGTCAGGCGATGCATTATCGATGTACGCGAACGTAGGCCATGGAACGATCGCGATTCTCGCACGGCGGACGGTGCCACCGGTTTGAAAAAAATCAATAAGGCCTGAAGTTCGGGTCAGGTGCGATTGGCGGCGCGCATCAGCAAGCCGCGCAGCGCGATCGTCACGCTGGCGCCGAGTCCGACCCGCTGTGCCAGCGCCGGTACCAGAATCAGCGATGCCAAGGCCAGACCGGTGCCGATCAGCAGCGCCGGGAACTCGTCACTTTCTTCCTGCTGAACCTGCAAATTGTTGTTCATGGCGACCCCTCCGTTTGTCCGCACCCAGCTTACTCAAGGCAGGTCGTGCAGTGGTTTGATTTTAGACAAGAAAATGCCCGGCACTATTGCGACAAATTGTCGCAGCCGGGCGAAGGGCGTTGGAGGGGTTCAACGCAAAATGGAGGTCGGTTCGATGTTTGCCGTTTCGATTCGCTGCGCCTCGCCAATGCCGGCGCGGCGTCTGAGATCCGCCACCACCTGGGCGCCGTCGCGCCGGGCGGCAACCGCGGTTTCGCGGCGATCGCGTTCGTCGATCATGGCCCGCGCCTGTTCGCGCCAGGCCTGCATCTGCGGCGTGTGGGCGTGATGCATGTGATGCTTGCGATGCGCCGTAAACCAACGGTGCGCCTCTTCTGCATCGGCTTCGACGCCCTGCCCGGTCTGGTACATGAGGCCGATCTGGAACTGCGAAACCTTGTCGCCCTGCTCAGCGGCCACCTTGTACCAGCGCATCGCCGTCGTGTAATCCAGCACGACGCCGTCTCCATACTGATGAATGACCGCCAGGTTGTAGGCGGCATCGACATTGCCCTTGCCAGCCAAGTTTTTCCAGATAGCGACGGCCTGCATGGTGTCGCCCCCTTTATGCAGCTTGGCGGCCTGGCGCAGGTCGTCATCGGCATTTCGGGCGCCGGCGGCAAGGCTGGTCGTGACGAGCATCAAGGAAACGGTAATGCCGGCAAGGAAACGGTTCATGGGCAGTCGAATCACCGAGGGTTGGGGAGCGATGGATGCTAAACCTGACCACCCCTCTTTGGAATTAGACAAATTGCCGCGCGGCAATTTGCCACATTCCCAACCCCGGTCATTTGGACAAGAATTCGCGCCCACTAACAAATCAAACAGAATCGGGAGAGTTTCATGGGGTATCGCATCCGTCCGCTGGCTGCCGCAATGGCAGTCACCTTCTCGTCAACGGCAATCTGGCACAGCGCCGCCGCCCAGACCACGCCAGTTCTGGGCGAGACGGTCGTCAGCGCTAGCAGGCCGCAAC
>DATIUN010000354.1:0-15489 GCA_035466795.1 Azonexus sp.
CCTCTGGATGGTCATCTCGTGGTTCGCCGGCCTGTTCTACCTGCCGCGCATCTTCGTTAACCTGGCGATGGTGCCGGCCGACAGCGTCGCCGAGCGCGACCGCCTTTTGCTGATGGCCGGCAAGCTTTACCGCTTCATGACCCCGCTCGGTGTCCTCGCGGTGGCGAGCGGTCTCTGGCTGTGGCTCGGCTACGGTTTTGCCGGTGGCTGGCTGCATGCCAAGCTCGCGCTGGTCGCCCTGCTGGCCCTCTATCACTGGCATTGCGGCCGCCTGCTCAAGCAGTTCAAGGGCGGCGGCAACGGCAAGTCGCATGTCTGGTTCCGTTTTTACAATGAGCTGCCGGTCATCGTCCTCCTCGTCGTCCTTTATCTCGTCGTCCTGAAGCCCTTCTGATGAACAAGTATTTCGCCATCTGCCCGCGCGGGCTGGAAGAGTTGCTGAGCGACGAACTGCGCGCGCTCGGCGCCGAAGAGTTGCGCCCCACGCACGGCGGCGTGTTCTTTGCCGGCGACTGGAGCACCTGCTACCGGGCCAATCTCGAGTCGCGCATCGCGACGCGCATCCTGTGGCACATCGTCAAGGGGCCGTACGCCAAGGAAGAGGACATCTACCGGCTGGCAGTGCGCCAGTTGTGGCCCAACCATTTTGCCGTGTCGCGGACGATGCGCGTGGTGACGACGGCGATCAAGTGTCCGCTCAAGTCGCTCGACTTCGTCACGCTGCGCGTCAAGGACGCGGTCTGCGACCGCTTTCGCGAGGACAGGGGTGAGCGGCCGAACATCGAGACGCGCAACCCTGACGTCAGCGTCCATGTCTTTCTCTCCGAGAACGAATGCACGCTGTACCTCGACACCTCCGGACAGCCCCTGTGGCAGCGTGGCTTGCGCAAGGCCAGCGTCGACGCGCCGTTGAAGGAGAACCTCGCCGCCGGCATCCTCAAGCTGAGCGGCTGGCAGCCGGGAACGCCGCTGGTCGACCCGATGTGCGGCAGCGGCACCTTCCTGCTCGAAGCAGTGCAGATCGCCCTCGACCGCGCGCCCGGCCTCGACCGCGGCTTCGCCTTCGAGCTGCTCTCCAGTTTCGAGGCCATGAACTGGGCGAACATCCGGCAGGCGGCCGAGGCGCGCGTCAAGCCTGCCGAGCCGCTCGACATCCGTGGCTACGACAGCGACGACAAGGCGGTGCGCGCCACCCGGCGCAATCTGCAGGAGGCCGGATTTGGCGGCATTGTCACGGTCGACCGCGGCGATCTGCTGGAAACCCAGCCGCTGACCGAGCACGGCATCCTGGTCGCCAACCCGCCCTACGGCGAACGCATCGGCGAACAGGACGAACTGGCGGCCTTCTATCCGCAGCTCGGCGCGGCGCTGAAAAAGCACTGGGCGGGCTGGAACTGCTTCTTCTTCACCGCCGACCTGCGCCTGCCCAAGCTGGTCGGCCTCAAGCCGAGCCGCAAGACGCCGCTGTTCAACGGGCCGCTCGAGTGCCGCCTGTTCGAGATCCGCATGGTCGCCGGCAGCAATCGCAAGGCCTGAGCAGTACCGCGTCGGCACGCGTCAACCGTTACATCTTGTAGCAACTTGTTGCAGTCGCCCGACGGATTATTCGTTATCGTACTGGCGGGTGCATGGAAGATGCATTGAGGATGGTTCGATGAAAGTGCAAAAGATCCTGTTCGTTCTCGCCGCCGTGTTGCTTGCCGGGGTCGGTAGCGCTTGGGCGGGCGGGCGTGTCTATGGCAGCGTCGGTGTCTATGTCGGCCCCGGGGCCTACTGGGGGCCGGGCTATGTGCGTCCCTACTATTACCCGCGCGCCTACTATCCAGGCTTTTATCCGTATCTGTATGGCGATCCTTACTACAATCCCACCCCGGTCGTCGTTGTCCCGCCGACGCCGCAGGTCTATATCGAGCAGAGCGATGTAGCCGCCGAGCCGGCCGAGAATGCAGCCCAGCAATACTGGTACTTCTGCAAGGGTTCCAACAAATATTACCCCTACGTGAAGGAATGTCCGGGTGGTTGGCAGAAAGTCCTGCCGCAACCGGCACAATGAGCCATGAAAATCGATAGCACGATCGTTGCTCGTCTCGGGATGGTTGCCGGCGCGCTGTTGCTTGGCGCGTGTACCGTGATGCCGACCGGACCGACGGTATTGGTGATGCCGGGCAGGAGCGCGTCGATGGACAAGTTCCGTTTCGATGACAGCGAATGCCGGCAGTATGCCTACATCCAGGTTGGCGGCGTGACGACGCAGGACGCGGCGAATCAGGCGGCGGTCGGCAGTGCCGTGGTCGGTACCGCCATCGGCGCGGTCGCCGGCGCGGCGATCGGCGGCAGCCAGGGCGCGGCGGTTGGCGCCGGCGTCGGTCTGGTCGGTGGGAGTGCCTATGGCGCAAATTCAGCCTATGCTTCCGGCTATGGCACCCAGCGCCAGTACAACAATGCCTACATCCAGTGCATGTACGTGAAAGGCCATTCAGTGCCGGTGCCGGCCGGCATGGTTCAGCCGCGCGTGGTCAATAACCCCGCAAGCGCCGGTATCCCGCCGCCCCCACCCGGCACTCCGCCACCACCGCCATCCCGCTAAACCGCTCGGTCGTCAGGCGACGCCGGCCGTGTGCGCCTGCTGGTCGGCCCAATACGATGAGCGCACCATCGGCGCACAGGCTGCCCCGGTAAACCCCATTTTTTTGGCTTCTTCCTCGTACATCCTGAAGGTGTCCGGCGGCACGTAGCGGCTGACCGGCAGGTGGTGGCCGGACGGCGCCAGGTACTGGCCGATGGTCAGCATTTCGACGTCGTGGGCGCGCAGGTCGCGCATGACGTCAAGGATTTCCTCGTCGGTTTCGCCGAGGCCGACCATCAGGCCGGACTTGCTTGAAACCTGCGGGTAGCGGGCCTTGAACTGCCTGAGGAATTCCAGCGAGTGGGTGTAATCGGCGCCGGGGCGGGCCTGCCTGTAGAGGCGCGGCACGGTTTCCAGGTTGTGGTTGAGGACGTCGGGCAGGGCGCCGCCGAGCACGTCGAGCGCGACTTCCATGCGGCCACGGAAATCGGGGACCAGCGTCTCGATGGTGGTGGTCGGTGACAACTGGCGCGTGTAGCGGATGACGTCGACGAAATGCTGGGCGCCGCCGTCATGCAGGTCGTCGCGGTCGACGCTGGTAATGACCACATATTTGAGCTTGAGCGCGGCGACCGATTCGGCCAGTTCGCGCGGTTCGTCCGGGTTGGGCGGCAGGGGTACCCCATGACCGACATCGCAGAACGGGCAGCGCCGGGTGCAGATGTCGCCGAGGATCATGAAGGTCGCGGTGCCGCGGCCGAAGCATTCGCCGATGTTGGGGCAGGTGGCTTCCTCGCAGACGGTGTGCAGCTTCCTTTCGCGCAGCATGGCCTTGATTTCGCCGAAGCGCCCGGCGCTGTTGCCGGCCTTGACGCGAATCCAGTCCGGCTTCTTCAGCGGCTGGTCGACCGGCACGATCTTGATCGGGATGCGCGCGGTTTTCAGTTCGCCTTTTTGCTTGACGCCTTTTTGCTTCGCGCTGCCGTTGTTGTCAGCCATGTTGCTTGTCCAGTTGCTGTAGCAAGTGTTGAGAGAGTCGCTCGCCGGCCTCGTGAGCGGAGAGCGGAATGTTGAGGTTTTTGGTCTGGGTGACTTTCAGGCCAGCATAGCCGCAAGGATTGATCGCCGCAAAGGGGGAAAGATCCATATCGACATTGAGCGACAAGCCGTGGTAGCTGCAACTGTTCTTTATTTTCAGACCGAGGGCGGCGACCTTGGCTTCGCCGACGTAGACGCCCGGCGCACCGGCGCGCCGCTCGGCTTGGACGCCATGCGCCGCCAGAAAGTCGATCACCCCTTGCTCGATGGCGGTGACCAGTTCGCGCACCTTGATCTTCAGCCGGGCCAGGTCGAGCAGCAGGTAGATCACGACCTGGCCGGGGCCGTGGTAGGTGACCTGGCCGCCACGGTCGATCTTGACGATGGGGATGCCGAGATCTTCCAGAACATGTTCGGGCTTGCCGGCCTGGCCCAGCGTGAACACCGGCGGGTGCTCGACGATCCACAGTTCGTCGGGTGTTTCCGGCGTCCGGCTGGCCGTGAATTCCTGCATGGCGCGCCAGGTTGGCTCGTACTCGACCCGGCCCAGGCGGCGAACGTCCATCCTTAAAGGACTACCTTGACCAGCGGGTGCGAACTCAGGTCGGTGTATAGCGCGTCGAGTTGCGGCTTCGAGGTGGCGACCACGGTACACGTCAGGCTCAGGTAGTTGCCGCCGGAACTGGCGCGCATTTCCATGCTGGCCCCGTCGAAGTCCGGGGCGTGCCGGGTGACGATCTCGAGGACCACCTGGGCGAGTTCATCCTGCGCCTTGCCCATGATCTTCAGGGGAAAGTCGCAGGGGAATTCGAGGAGGGTGTCCTTGTACGAAGCCATCTCAGCCTTTGCGCATGATCGTGTTCTTGAAATCCTGATACCACTGCCACATCCGTTCGCCGAACGGGCCGGGCTTGCCCGCATTTGCGCCACTTCCGACCGGCTTGCCGTCGAGCGTGGTAATGGCCAGCACTTCCTTGGTCGATGAGGTCATCCAGACCTCGTCGGCGGCACGAAGTTCATTTTCGTGAATTTCGCGGATTTCGAGGGGTTGACCGTGACGGCCGGCCAGTTCGAGGACAATGTCGTAGGTGATGCCGGGCAGCATGAAACTGGTCTTCGGCGGGGCGAGCAGGATGCCATCCCTGATGACAAAAATGTTCGATGCGGCGCCTTCCTTGAGAAACCCGTCGCGGATCAGCAGCGCCTCGGCACAGCCGGCGTCCACCGCCTGCTGGCGCGCCAGGATGTTGGCGAGCAGCGAGACGACCTTGAGGTTGCAGTGTGCCCAGCGGTCGTCGGGAACGGTGATCGCGGCGACGCCTCTGGCGCGCACGTCGGCCGGTGTCGTGACCAGCGGTGCGCTGAAGGCGAAGGCGGTCGGCGGCACGCTGGCCGGCGGGAAGGCGTGGTCGCGTTTGTTGTCGGCGCCGCGCGTGACCTGCAGGTAAATCGACTGGTCGTCCCACGGGGCATCGGCGATCAGCCGCTCGACGACGGCCGTCCAGCCGGCGGCAGCGAGCGGATTGGTCAGCCGGATGCCGTCCAGCGTCGCCTGCAACCGTGTCAGGTGCTCGGCGAGGCGGAAGGGGCGGCGCGAGTAGACGGGGATCAGTTCATAGACCCCGTCGCCGTAGAGAAAGCCGCGATCGAGCGGCGAAATGCCCGCTTCCGCCAGCGGCAGAAAACGGCCATTCAGATAGACGGGGTCGGCGACGTAAGGGGTCATGCTCAGTTGAACCAGAGTTTCACGGAATCCACGGTACGACCCAGGATGCCGGCGAGCGCCACGTTTTCAAGTGCCGTCACCGGATATTCGCCGTAGATCTTGCCGTCGATCACGACCTTCATCGTGCCGAGTTTCTGACCGGCCTCGATCGGCGCGATCAGGCGCGCTTGCGGCGTGAACTCGCTTTTGACCTTGTCGGCGTAGCCCCGCGGCACGGCGATCGAGAAGTCGTAGGTGAAGCCGGCCTTGACCGCGGGCTGGGCGCCCTTCCAGACGCGCAGGCTATCGACTGGCTGGCCCTTGGCGAACAAGGTGACCGAGTCATAGGACTGGAAGCCCCAGTTGAGCAGCTTGAGCGACTCGCTGGCGCGCGTGGCATCGGACTTGGTGCCGAGGACGACCGACAGCAGGCGGCGCTTGTCGCGTAACGAAGAGGAAATAAGGCAGTAACCGGCGGCTTCGGTGTGGCCGGTCTTGACGCCGTCGACCGAGGAATCGATGTACAGCAGGCGATTGCGGTTGGGCTGGGTGATGTTGTTGTAGCGGAATTCCTTCATCGAGTAGTAGCGCTTGTACTCCTCGGGGAAATCGCGGATCAGCGCGCTGGCCAGGGTCGCCAGATCGCGCGCCGTGGTGTACAGCTGCGGGTCGGGCAGGCCGGTCGAATTGGTGAAGTTGGAGGAGGTCATGCCGAGGCGCTTGGCCTCGCGGTTCATCATCTGCGCGAAGCTCTCCTCGCTGCCGGCGATGGCTTCGGCCAGCGCGACGCAGGCATCGTTGCCGGACTGGACGATCATGCCCTTGATCAGGTCATCGACCGGTACTTGCGTGTCGACGCGGATGAACATCTTCGAGCCGCCGGTCTTCCACGCCTTTTGCGAGACGGTGACCGGCGTGTCGAGGGCGATGGTCTTCTGGCGCAGCGCGGCGAAGGTCAGGTAGGCGGTCATCAGCTTGGTCAGCGAGGCCGGTTCGATGCGCTCGTCCGGCTTTTCCGCGGTCAACACCTGGCCGGAGCCCATTTCCAGCAGCAACCAGGATCTGGCGGCGAGGGTTGGCGGGACGGGAAGTTGCTGGGCCAGGGCCTGGGCGGCGCAAATCAGGCCGAGTGCGAGGACGACGATATGGCGGAACGGCGACATGAGTTTTCTGCTTTGCAATGCATTGGGGGACACGGATTATACCCCGTGCCCCGGGACGCCTCCGGGCGCAGCGGCGCAAAGCACCTCGATGGCCGGATGGCGGATGCGTCGCTCGTTGGAGATGGCGTAGATCTGCTCGCTGACGCCGGCCATTTCGCCCAGCGGCATGGCGTCGAGCTGATTGGCGACCTGCCCGGCCAGGACCAGCGGCGCCGGGAAAAAGCCGAGGCCGGCGCGCCCGAAGGTGGTCAGCAGGGCGCTGTCCTGAAACTCGCCGACGATGCGCGGACGGACACCGACCCCTTCGATCCAGCGGTCGATGCGGCCGCGCAGCGCGTTCTGACGGGTCGGCAGGAACAGTGGCGCATCGTTGAGGCTTGCCGGGTAACCCCGGGCATAGCGCTCGACGAGGGCCGCGCTGCCGAACAGGCCGGCGGCGAAGTCCCCGAGCTGCGTGCTGAAGACCTTCAGGTTGCCGCCGGTCGGCGCCGGGCGGTCGGTCAGGACGAGATCGATGTGATGCAACGCCAGTTCCGCCAGCAAGGGCTCGAAACCGCCCTCGCTGCAGATCAGGCGCACGTCTTCGGGCATCGAGAGCACGGATTCCAGCAGTTGATAGGCCAGCAGCTTGGGAATGCCATCGGAAATCCCGGCGCGCAGGCGCAGCACGTTGCCGCTGTCAGCCGTCCGCACCGCTTCCTCGAGCGCCTCGCCAAGCTCGAAGATCTGATCGGCGTAGGCGAGTGCCGCCCGTCCGGCGTCACTCAAGGCAAGGCCGCGCCCCTGGCTGACGAACAGCGCCTTGCCCAGATTGCGCTCGAGCAGGGAAAGCTGGCCGCTGATGGTCTGCACGGCGACGCCGAGGCGCTCGGCGGCGCGCGTCATGCTCCCTTCGTGCGCGACGACCCAGAAGTAATGCAGGTGCTTGTAATTCAGGTTGGCCATGAATTATCCATAAAAACGGAAACGTTGTTCAGTATAACGTAGATTTTACGGGATAGTTAACGCACTATAATGGCGCCGTTTGTTATCCCGATGGAGTCCATCATGAAACGTGTAATTCTCTTTCTTGCAACCAACCTCGCGGTAATGCTGGTACTCGGGCTGGCCGCCAACCTGCTCGGCGTCGATCGCTTCCTGACCGAGAATGGCCTTAATCTTGGCATGCTGCTCGCCTTCTCGGGCCTGATCGGCTTCGGCGGTGCCTTCATTTCGCTGGCGATGTCGAAATTCATGGCCAAGCGCAGTGTCGGCGCACACGTCATCGAATCCCCCAGCAACTCGACGGAGGTCTGGCTGGTCGATACCGTCGCCCGCCTCGCCAGGGACGCCAATCTGGCGATGCCGGAAGTGGCCATTTACGAGGGTGAGCCGAATGCCTTCGCCACCGGCGCGACGAAAAACAGCTCGCTGGTCGCGGTGTCAACAGGCCTGCTGCAAAGCATGACCCGCGAGGAAGCCGAGGCGGTGCTGGCGCACGAGGTCGCGCACATCGCCAACGGCGACATGGTGACGCTGACCCTGATCCAGGGCGTGGTCAACACCTTCGTCATCTTCCTCTCGCGCATCGTCGGCTATGCGGTCGACTCCTTCCTGCGCCGGGGTTCCGACAGCAGCGGCCCCGGTGTCGGCTACCTGGTCGCCAGCATGGTCAGTCAGGTCATCTTCGGCGTTCTGGCCAGCATGATCGTCGCCTGGTTCTCGCGCCAGCGAGAATTCCGGGCCGACGCCGGCGCCGCGCAACTGATGCGTTCGCCGGTGCCGATGCAGAACGCATTGCGCCGTCTCGGCAACCTGCATACCGAGCCGTTGCCGCAGAGCATGGCCGCTTCCGGCATCGTCGACGGGCCGGGCTTCATGGCGCTGCTCGCCACGCACCCGCCGCTCGAAGCGCGTATCGCGGCGCTTGGTCGGGTCTGAGCATGGCACGTGTTTTGCTAACGTTATGCCAATGATTCGCTACTCAAGAATGCTTGCCATCGCCTGCGGCCTCGCTGCTTCGCCGGTCTTTGCCCAGGTTCCATACGACCTGCCCCGCCTGGAGGCGCTGGCCATGGAGTCGAGTCGGGCCATGCTGGCTTCGCGCGATCAGGTGACAGCGGCACGCTTCGCCGTCGACAGCGCGGCGGCTTTTCCGAACCCCGAGATCGAGTACCTCGGTGGCCGCGCTAGTGCCCGCAATCCCGGGGGCACGTCGGGAAATGCCAGTACGGTCACGCTGACGCAGCCGCTCGACATGCCGTGGCGGCGCTCGGCCCGCATCGGTGCCGCCGAGGCCGGGCTGGAGGCGACAAGCGCAGCGACCCGCGCCTTCGAAGCAGATCTCTTGGCGCGTGTGCGGGGGCGTTATTTCGAAGTGCTGCGGCGCGAGGCGGAACTGAAGAATGCTCAGGAAGACAGCGCTGCGATGGAGAGTGTGCGCGCTCGCATTGCCAAGCGCGTCGAGACCGGCGACGCGGCTCGCTTCGAACTGATCAAGGCTGACGCCGAAGCCTTGAATGCGCAGAAGACGGCACAGGCGGCGGGCTTCCGGGTCGATCAGGCGCGTTCGCTGTTGCGCCAATCTGTCGGCGGCGCTTTGCCTGCTGAATTTACCCTGAGTGGTCGCCTTGGCGATGTGCCTGCGCTGCAGCCGCTCGACGGCCTACGCAAACAACTGGGCGAGAGCAGCCCCGAATTGGCGCGCGCGCGCGCCGAAACGGTGCGTGCCGAACGCCAGCTTGACCTTGAGCGTGCCCAGCGCTGGCCGAATCTCGCCTTGAAGGCAGCAGTGAATGAAGACCCGGACATGCGCGCTTCCCAATTGGGTGTGGTGATGACGATTCCGCTCTGGGACCGCCGGAGCGGTCCGGTCGGCGAAGCCGCCGCGCAACTTTCACGGGCGCGCAATGAATTGCAGGCACAGGAGTTTTCGCTGGCCCAGACCCTGGAGGTCGCCTACCAGCAATACGAGATTGCCCAGGCGCAGGTGGTCGCGCTCGAATCGGGCATTGTCAAACAGGCCGAGGCGGCCCTGAAAGTTGCCCAAGCCGCCTATCGCTTCGGCGAGCGTGGCTTTCTCGAAGTGCTCGATGCCCAGCGCGTCTTTCGTGCAGCGCGTTCCGAGCTGACCACGGCGCGCTACGAACTAGCCGCCGCCTGGGTGGAAATTGAAAGGCTACGGGCAATCCCCGGTGGAAAAACAGAATGAAAAAAGCCCTCTTTTTGCTGTTGACCGCAGCACTGCTTGCCGGATGCGGCAAGGAAACCGCCAAAACCGCCGCGCCGAATGCCGGCGACCCCGCACTTGTGGCGCCGGGGCCGGACCTCCTGGCCCAGCTCAAGCTGGCCACGGTGACGACTCAGTCGGTCGCCGAGACCCTGCGCGTCGCGGGGCGCATCGACTTCGACGAGCAGCGGCTGGCGCGTATCGGCGCCACCGTCACCGGGCGCGTGACCCAGATTGATGCGCTCCTTGGGCAGGCGGTCAGCAAAGGCGAGGTGCTCGCTCGCCTCAACAGCAGCGAACTGTCGACGCAACAACTGGCTTACCTCAAGGCGCGCGCCGAGCTTGAGTTGAACCGGCGCAATGCTGAGCGAGCCAAAGCCTTGTTCGACGCGGATGTGATTGGCGCCGCCGAATTGCAGCGGCGGCAGAGCGAATATCAGATCTCGGTGGCCGAGACCCGTGCCGCCGCCGACCAGTTGCAATTGCTCGGCGTCAGCTCGGCGGCGATCGCACGCCTGGGTAGCGAAGGCGCGGTGGATTCGGTGGTGCCAGTGGTGGCGACGCTGGGCGGCGCGGTTGTCGAGCGCAGGCTGGCTCAGGGCCAGGTCGTGCAGCCGGCGGATGTCCTGTTCGTGGTGGCCGATCTTTCCCGCTTGTGGGCGGTGGCGGAAGTGCCGGAGCAACAGGTCAGCCAGGTCAGGACCGGGCAGACGGTGACGATCGAGGTGCCGGCGCTGGGTAACGAAAAACTGACCGGCAAGCTGATCTTTGTCAGCCAGACGATTAACCCCGAGACGCGCACCGTGCTGGTACGAACCGAGCTCGATAACCGCGACGGCCGCCTCAAGCCGGCCATGCTCGCCTCGATGCTGATCGAGGGCAAGCCGGTCGACCGGATGGTCATCGTCGCCAGCGCGGTGGTCCGCGAGAACGACGAGGATCATGTTTTCATTGCCGAGCCGGAAGATGTCTTCCGTCTCGTCCCGGTCCGCCTTGGGCCGGCGCAGGGCGGGCAGCGCGTGGTGCTTTCCGGCCTCAAGGGGCAGGAGCGGGTGGTGATTGACGGCGCCTTCCATCTGAACAACGAGCGCAATCGCCAGGCATTGGAGGCCAAGTGATCGAGTCGCTTGTTCGCGGGGCGCTCAAGCAGCGCCTGATCGTCGCCGTGGTTGCCGTCATCCTCTTCTTTTTTGGCTTGGATGCTGCGCGCAAGTTGTCGGTCGATGCCTTCCCTGATGTCACCAACATTCAGGTGCAGATCGCCACCGAAGCGCCGGGCCGTTCGCCGGAAGAGGTCGAGCGCTTCGCCACCGTGCCGCTGGAGGTGGCGATGACCGGCCTGCCCGGCCTGGAGGAAATGCGCTCGCTCAACAAGCCGGGCCTGTCGCTGATTACGCTGGTCTTCAACGACAAGACCGATGTCTATTTTGCACGCCAACTGGTCATGGAACGCCTTCTCGAAGTGGGTTCGCGCCTGCCGGAGGGCATCACGCCAGTCCTTGGCCCGGTGTCGACCGGTCTTGGTGAGGTTTACCAATACACGCTGGAGCGCCCCGATGATGGCGACCGGGCGCTCAGCGAAGAAGAACTGATGCAGCGCCGGATTGCCCAGGACTGGGTGGTGCGCCCGTTGCTGCGCTCGATCCCGGGGATTGCCGAGATCAACTCGCAAGGCGGCTACGCAAAGCAATATCAGGTGCTGGTCAATCCGGACAAGCTGCGCCATTTCGGCTTGAGCGTCGCCGACGTTTATCAGGCGGTCGGGCGCAACAACGCCAACGCCGGCGGCGGTGTGCTGCCGCAATACGCCGAGCAATACCTGATCCGCGGCGTCGGTCTGGTCAAGGATCTCGACGATCTGCGCGCCATCGTGCTCAAGGAAAAGGACGGCGTGCCGGTTTATGTCCGTGACGTCGCCGAGGTCCAGATCGGCCATGCCGTCCGCCATGGTGCGATCATCAAGAACGGCACCACCGAGGCAGTGGGCGGGGTGGTGATGATGATCGCCGGCGGCAACGCCAAGGACGTGGTGAGCCGCGTCAAGGCCAGGGTCGATGAGATCAACGCCAAGGGCATGCTGCCCGACGGCCTCAAGATCGTGGCCTACTACGACCGTTCGGAATTGGTCGATGCGGCGCTGTGGACCGTGACCAAGGTGCTGCTCGAAGGCGTCGTCCTGGTTGTCGTCGTTCTATTCCTGTTTCTCGGCGACGTGCGCTCCTCGCTGATCGTCGTGGCGACGCTGGTGCTGACGCCCTTGCTGACCTTCGTGGCGATGAACAAGCTGGGCATTTCGGCCAACCTGATGTCGCTCGGCGGCCTGGCCATCGCCATCGGCCTGATGGTCGACGGTTCGGTGGTGGTGGTCGAAAATGCCTACCTGCAACTCGGTCGCCAGGCAAAAACCGGCGAAAGCCAGTTGCGCATCATCTTGCGCGCCGTGGTCGAGGTCGCGACGCCGGTCATCTTCGGGGTCGGCATCATCATTCTCGTATTCCTGCCGTTGATGACGCTGCAGGGGATGGAAGGCAAGATGTTCGCACCGCTCGCCTATACCATCGCCATTGCGCTCGCGATTTCGCTGATTCTCGCGATGACGCTGACGCCGGTGATGTCGACTTACCTGCTAAAGCCACCAGCCCACGACGGTGATCACGATACGAAGCTGATCCAGGCGATGAAGGTGCGCTACCTGAAGATGCTGCACTGGGCGCTGGGCAACGAGAAGAAGACGGTAGCGGTGGCGGTCGGCGCTTTCATGCTGACGGTTGCGGTCCTGCCTTTCCTCGGCACGGCGTTCATTCCGGAAATGAAAGAGGGTTCGGTGGTGCCCGGCATCAACCGGGTGCCCAACATCTCGCTCGACGAGTCGATCAAGATGGAAATGGAAGCGATGCGCCTGGTGATGCAGGTGCCCGGGGTGAAATCGGCCGTTTCCGGCGTCGGTCGCGGTGAATCGCCGGCCGATTCGCAGGGGCCGAACGAATCGACCCCGATTGTCAGCCTCAAGCCGCGCAGCGAGTGGCCGTCCGGGTGGACTCAGGACGACATCCAGGACGCGATGCGCGACAAGCTGAAGGCGTTGCCCGGCGTGCAGATCGTCATGGCGCAGCCGATTTCCGACCGCGTCGACGAAATGGTCACCGGCGTGCGCTCGGACATCGCCGTCAAGGTGTTCGGCGACGATCTCGATCAACTGAAAAAGATCGCCGGCCAGATCGGCAAGGTCGCCCAGGGTTTGCAGGGCGCCCAGGATCTGCGCATCGAGCGAATCAGCGGGCAACAGTACCTGACGGTGGAAATCGACCGTCAGGCGATCGCCCGCCTCGGGATGAACGTTTCCGATGTCAATGATGTGCTGGAAACGGCAATCGGTGGCAAGGAGGTCACCGAAATCTTCGAGGGCGAGCGCCGCTTTCCCGGCGTGGTGCGACTACCCGAGCGGTTCCGCAACAATGTCGAGGCGATCTCGAATGTCTTGATTACCTCGCCGAACGGCGCTCAGGTGCGGCTTGTCGATGTCGCCAAAATTCGCGTCATGGACGGCCCGGCGCAGATTTCACGCGAGTTGGGCAAACGCCGTATCGTCGTCGGTGTGAACGTCAAGGATCGCGACCTCGGCGGTTTCGTCGCCGAACTGCAGCAGAAGGTCGATGCTCAGATCAAGCTGCCGGAAGGCTATTACCTGGAGTGGGGCGGGCAGTTCCAGAACATGGAGCGGGCGCTTGGCCACCTGACGGTCATCATCCCGATTACCATCGCCGCCATTTTCTTCCTGCTCTTTTTGCTCTTCAACTCGCTGCGCTTTGCGACGCTGATTATCATGGTCCTGCCCTTTGCCTCGATCGGTGGCGTCATCGGCCTCTTCATCAGCCGTGAGTACCTGTCGGTGCCGGCCTCCGTAGGATTCATCGCGCTGTGGGGTATTGCGGTGCTCAACGGCGTGGTGCTGGTCTCCTACATCCGGGGGCTGCGCGAGGATGGCCGTTCGCTGCGCCAGGCGGTAATCGAGGGCGCAACCCTGCGCTTCCGGCCGGTGATGATGACGGCAACCGTCGCCATGCTCGGCCTCATTCCATTCCTGTTCTCGAGCGGGCCGGGTTCCGAGGTGCAACGCCCGCTGGCCATCGTCGTCATCGGCGGCATAATCACTTCAACGCTGCTCACGCTGGTTGTCCTGCCCACCATCTACCGCTGGTTTGACGAGGAGAAAATCGAGGCATGAAGGAAATCAAGGCGATCATCCGTCCCAACAAGTTGGCAGTGCTGCGCGATGCGCTGGTTGTCCTGCCCGGTTTTCCCGGCATGACGGTCAGCAAGGTCGAGGGCTGCAGCGCGCCGAGTCGCCACGTTCCGGCGCGCATACGGATCAAGGATGAGCTGACGGACTACACGCCCAAGGTGCGCATCGAGATCATCGCGCCCGACGAAGTGGCCGAGGCGATTTTTCAGCGCGTCACGGAGGTCGCCCGGACCGGCCATTACGGCGACGGGCTGGTCTGGATCACCGACGTCGAAAAGGTCGCCTTCGTCTTCAAGACCATGCCCGGCCCCGCCTGACTGGGCACCGGGGCGCCGTTTTGCCTGCGGCGTGGCGCATTTCACGGTCGATTCGCGGGGTCGCGCCTAGAATCGCTGACATTGCATAGAGGTGGCCCACACCGCCTGTCAGCGTAACCAATGGAAACGATACCCACAGACCGCAACCGGCCCAGCCTGGCGTCGCCTGCAGAATTGCAGGAGGGCATCGCCTGCCTGTCGCGCGGCGGCTACTTCAGGGAGGCGTCGCTGGAAATGGCGCTGAGCATCCTGACCGAATCGGCGGCGCGCATGTCCGGGGTGGAGCGGGTCAGCATCTGGGCGCTGACCGGCGATCAACGCGAGTTGCGCTGCCTCGAACTGTACGAGCTCTCGCCGGCCCGCCACGGCAGCAGCGACAGCCTGCAGGCCAGCCACTATCCCGCCTATTTCAATGCCCTGCGCAGCGAGTCGTGCATCGTCGCCGACGATGCCAGCCAGCATCCTGCCACCGCCGAATTCACGACCGGCTACCTGGCGCGCCACCGCATTTCGGCAGTCCTCGACACGCCGATTCACATTCGTGGCGAATTCCAGGGCGTCCTCTCGCTCGAACAGGTCGCCACGCGCGAACCCTGGAGTCCCGTGCACCGCCTGTTTGCCCACGTGATCGCCAATCTGGTGACCCTGGCCCTGGTCGAACATGAAGCCGCGGAAGCGCGCCTGCAGGCAAAATCCGCCACCCAGCGTTTGCGGGCGCTGTTCGGCGTCGCGGGCGACATCCCGAGCCGGGAGATCTTGGCGTTTTCCGGCGCCGTCCGGCCTGCATGAGCGACGGGCGCCAGAGCGCCCGGTCGTCACTCCTGAAATTCGGCATTTTTCGGGCGTCGACCGCAACAGCCGCCCGCGCTGCCAATCAGCCGGCGGCCAGCCTGGCGAATGCCGAAACCACTTCCGGCGGTGCCTGAACCAGTTCGATCAGCACACCCTCGCCGCCGATCGGCGATTCCTCGCTGCCCTTGGGGTGCAGGAAGGTGATGTCGAAACCGGCGGCGCCCTTGCGGATGCCGCCTGGCGCAAAGCGCACGCCGTTGGCGGAGAGCCATTCCACGGCCTTGGGCAGGTCGTCGATCCACAGCCCGACGTGGTTGAGCGGGGTGGTGTGCACCGCCGGCTTCTTCTCCGGATCGAGCGGCTGCACCAGGTCGACCTCAACCTTGAACGGGCCGCTGCCCATGGCGCAGATGTCCTCGTCGACGTTTTCACGCTCGGAAACGAAGGTGCTGGTGAC
>DATIUN010000355.1:0-1513 GCA_035466795.1 Azonexus sp.
GCCGGCCAGCGCTTGGCCGGACCGAATTCGGCACCGGGGCAGAAGGCAGCGATGCGTGGCGGACGTTCAAGCTTGAGTTCGGAAAGTGTTTTTTCCTGATCTGCTGCGGTCGACCGGATTTTTGGGTAAGAAACGGGCTTCTGCAGCGCTGCGCCGGAATCTTCGGCGAGTTGCGCAAAGCGCTCGACCATCAGCGGCAGAGCGGCCTTGTCGAGGTCGTGGCGGATATTGATCAGGCCGTAGCGCGATTCGCCGGTGAAGCCGACGCGATGCGGAATGCCGGCCATGAAAGGAAGCAGCGCCGACTTCAGCGAATTGGGCAGGACATAGACGGTATCGTAGCCGCGCGCCGCCAGTTGGCGGGCGAGCCGCCAGCGTACCTTGAGCGACAGTTGGCCATGGCCGAAGGGGCTGTCGACGACCTCCGTGATTTCTTCCATGCGCTGTAGTACCGGGGCGACCCAGCGTGGCGCCAGGGCGTCGAGTTGGAGGCCGGGATATCTGGCGTGCAACCGCGCGAACAGCGGCTGCGCCATAATGGTGTCGCCGATCCAGGAGGGGGCGACGATGAGGGCTTTCATGATGAAAAAGTGGCGGGCAGCGAACCCGCCACTGGCTTAATGATGGCCCTTGGGCGCTTCGCCCGTGAAGACATACTTCGCGCTGCAGTAGGGGCAGACCACCTCGCCGGTCTTGAGTACGTCGAGGAAGACGCGCGGGTGCTGGCTCCACAGCGGTGCGCCGGGTTGCGGACAGTGCAGCGGCAGGTCATGGGCGGTGACTTCAACAGGCTTGTTGTCGGACATCTCGATCCTCCCGGCTTACACGTAGGCCAGCCAGCTTTCGTGCTGGACTGAGCGGCCATTGACGACGTCGAAATACTTGGCCTGGATCTGGGCCGTGATCGGGCCGCGGCGGCCGATGCCGATCTGGCGCCCGTCGAGTTCGCGGATCGGCGTGACTTCGGCAGCGGTGCCGGTGAAGAAGGCTTCGTCGCAGCAATACACTTCGTCGCGGGTGATGCGCTTTTCCTGAACGGACAAGCCCAGCTCTTCGGCGATCTGCAGCACCGTGGCGCGCGTGATGCCTTCCAGGCACGAAGTCAGGTCCGGCGTGTACAGCTTGCCCTTCTTGACGATGAACAGGTTTTCACCGGCGCCCTCGGCGACGTAGCCTTCGGGGTCGAGCAGCATGGCCTCGTCGTAACCTTCGTTGGTCACTTCGTTGTTCGCCAGGATCGAGTTGATGTAGTGGCCGGACGCCTTGGCGCGCACCATCGAGATATTGACGTGGTGGCGGGTGTAGCTGGAGACCTTGACGCGGATGCCGCGCTCGAGGCCTTCCTCGCCGAGATAGGCACCCCACGGCCAGGCGGCGATGGCGACATGCACCTTGGCACCCTTGGGCGAAACGCCCATCTTTTCCGAGCCATAGAAGGCGATCGGACGCAGGTAGCCGGCTTCCAGGTTGTTGGCGCGCAGCACTTCCTTGTGCGCTTCGTTGATGGTCGCCT
>DATIUN010000356.1:0-4485 GCA_035466795.1 Azonexus sp.
AGCATGAGCCAGTTCAGGGCCGGCAGGTAGATCTGGCCGATTTCCCGGTCCGAGGTGTGCTGGACTTCGAGGCGCGGCGTATAGCCGAGCTGGATGGCCTGCTGGGTGATCGAAAAGGCCCCGGAAATCACCGCCTGTGAAGCGATGACCGTGGCGACGGTGGCCAGAATGACCAGCGGATAGAGCGCCCAATCCGGTGCCAGCAGGTAGAACGGGTTCTCGATGGCGGTCGGGTCATCCAGCAGCAGCGCGCCCTGGCCGAAATAGTTGATCAGCAGCGCCGGCAGCACGTAGCCCAGCCAGGCATACTGAATCGGTCGGGCACCGAAATGCCCCATGTCCGCGTACAGCGCTTCGGCGCCGGTGATGCAGAGGACGACGGCGCCCAGCGCGAAAAATCCAAGCGCCGAATTGCCGAGCAGAAAATTGAACCCGTACAGCGGGTTGACCGCAGCAAGCACCGCCGGGTGCTGCACGATGGCGATGCCACCCAATACCGCCAGCACGGCGAACCAGAGCACCATCACCGGGCCGAACAGTGCGCCGACGCTGGCCGTTCCACGGCGCTGGAAGAGGAACAGGCCGACCAGAATCGCGAGCGTGATCGGGATGATGTAGGGTTTGAAGGTCGGCGTGATCAGTTCCAGCCCTTCGACCGCCGAAAGCACCGAAATGGCCGGGGTGATGACTCCGTCGCCGTAGAACAATGCGGCGCCGAACAGGCCGAGGGCGATAAGCAGCCTTTGCCGCCGCGAGGCCGGGTCGCCGTTGTGCAAGGCCAGCGTCATCAGCGCGATGATGCCGCCTTCGCCCTTGTTGTTGGCGCGCATGATGAAGGCCACGTATTTCAGCGTGACGACGATGATCAGCGACCAGAAGAACAGCGAGAGGATGCCCAGTACGTTGTCGGGGTTGATCGGCACCGGGTGATGCGCGCCGCCGAAGACCTCCTTGATCGAGTACAGCGGGCTGGTGCCGATGTCGCCATAGACGATGCCGAGGGCGGCCAGGGTCAGCGTCGCGAGACGCTTGTTGTCTTGCACTTGCATGGAGTTTCCTTCAGGGCTGGAAGCGGTAGCCGACGCCGGTTTCGGTAAGAAAATGCCTGGGCTGGGTCGGGTCGTCCTCGAGTTTCTGGCGCAGATGGCCGACATAGACGCGCAGGTAATGGCTGCTCTCGACGTAGGACGGCCCCCAGATTTCGCGCAGCAGATTGCGCTGCGTCAGCACCTTGCCGGGGTGGCCGAGCAGGGTGGCCAGCAGGCGGTATTCGATCGGCGTCAGATGCACTTCCTCGCCCGCCCGCAAAACAACGCGCCGCGAGAGGTCGACCGCAACATTGCCGAATTCGATGATTGGCACCGCCGCCTCGCCGCTGCGGCTGCGCCGGCGCAACAGGGCGCGGACCCGGGCGCGCAATTCGCCGACGCTGAATGGCTTGGTCAGGTAGTCGTCGGCACCGGCATCGAGCGCATCGATCTTGTCATCTTCCTGCGAACGCGCCGAGAGAATGAGCACCGGCACATCGGACCAGCCGCGCAAGTCGCGAATCAGGTCGATGCCGTTGCCGTCGGGCAGGCCGAGATCGAGGATCAGCAAGTCGGGCTTGCGCAGCCCGGCGTCGATCAGGCCCTGAGCCATGGTTTCCGCCTCGCTGACCTGGCAACCCTCTTCCTCGACGGCGACGCGGACGAAGCGGCGGATCTGCTTTTCGTCCTCGATCAGCAGGACTTTAGGGCTCGGGGAATTCATGCGCCTTCCTCCTCCAGTACCGGCGGCACGCCTTTGGGCAGGGTAAAGTGGATACAGGCACCGCCTTCGTGGCGATTTTCGGCGCTGATTTCTCCGCCATGCGCCTCGACGATGGCGCGGCAGATGGCCAGCCCGAGGCCGGTTCCCGGCTTGCCCGATTCCGTCTGGCCACGGGCGAACATCTCGAACAATGCGCTCAGGTTGCCGGCCGGGAAACCTTTGCCATGGTCGCAAACCCGGATTTCGACGTGGTCGCCGAGCTGGGTTGCCGCGATTTCCACGTTGGTGCCAGCTGGCGCGTACTTGGCCGCATTTTCCAGCAGGTTGCAGAAGACCCGTTCGAGCAATACGGCATCGAATTCGAGCAGCGGCAGATCGGCCGGCAGCGCGACGCGCACCGGATGCGCCTCCAGCGCACTGCCGAGGAGCTTGATGCTGGCGCCGATGACCTCTTCGAGCGGTTGCCACTCGCGGCGCAGGGTGACATTGCCGGCGTTCAGCCGCGCCATGTCGAGCAGGTTGCCGACCAGCCCGGCCAGCCGGGCCGCCTGTTCGTGCATCGCCTGCGCGGTTTCCAGGGCGGGCGCCGGCAGGGCAGGCTTGATCAGGAACAGCGAGTCGGCGAGCCCGACCAGCGCGGTCAGCGGCGTGCGCAAATCGTGCGAGAGGGCGGAAAGGATCGAACTGCGCAGCCGTTCCGAAACCATGTCGAGTTGCGAGGCGTGCGCCACATCGACGTAATGCAGGCGCTCGACGGCGATGGCGATCAGCGATGCCAGCGCTTCGAGCAGTGCCAGATTCTCCGCTGGTAAATCGAGTGAATCCGCCGCGAGAGCCACCGCGAGCACGCCGCGAATACGCATCGAGGCGCGCAGTGGCAGGTAGAGTGAAGCGTAGCTGCTGCCGGCGATTTCGCTGTCACGAACCAGTTGCCCGCTTTGCTGGGCCATCAGGGCAAGGTGCGGCTCGACCCGGAACGGAAGCTTGGCCAGCGTGGCGGTCGAGTTGGGATCATCCGGCAGGAGAATCGCAGCGTCCGCCTTCAGCTGGAAGCGGATGAACTGCCGGGCGATGTCAATCACCTGTTCGAGGGCCAGCGTTCCCGCCAGTTGCCGCGCCGCTTCGTAGAGCGCTAGCGTGTGTTGCTCGCGAACTTGTGCTTCCCGTGCCTTCTGCTTGAGCACGGCAGCCAGTTGCCCGACGATCAGGGCGGTCGCCAGCATCACCGCGAAGGTCACCAGATACTGGATGTTGCTGACCGCCAGCGAAAAACGTGGCGGCACGAAAAAGATGTCGAACAGAAGAACGCTCAGGACGGCCGCCAGGACGGCGGCTCCCCGCCCGAGGCTGACGGCAATGAGCAATACCGTGAGCAAAAAGAGCATCACGATGTTGGCGAGATCGAGATGGCCGAGCAGCGGCGTCGCCAGCAGCGTCGTTGCCGAACAGGCGACCACCGTCAGCAGGATGCGCTGCCAGGGAGCTAAACGTTCGACGAGTTGGATGACCGGTTTGCCTTTGTCCTGCATGATCGTTTTCCGGTGATTCAGTGCTTTCAGACTAAGTCACCACTTGTAAAAACGCTGTAGATTCTGGCAAGGCTGCCATAAAAATGTCGTAAAGATTTATCCGGCGCAGGTTATGCCGGGGCCAGAAATGAGAAATGCCCGCCGGTAAGGGCGGGCATTTCATGGCGCGGGTAAGGTGGCTTAGTTGACCTTGGCGCTCTCGCGCAGCTTCCTGACCAGTTGCTCGATCTGCTGCTGCTGGGCACGCTGCTGCAGTTGCGGCTTGATCTGCTCGAACGGCGGCGGGGTCAGCGGACGGGTGTCTTCGAGGAAGATGACGTGGTAGCCGAAATCGGTCTTGACCGGTGTCTTGGTCAGTTCGCCCTTCTTCAGCTTGACCAGCGCCTCGGAGAACGGCTTGGCGTAGGCGTTCGGCGAATTCCAGCCGAGGTCGCCGCCATTGTCCTTGGAGCCGGGATCCTTCGACTGCTTGGCCAGTTCGGAGAATTTTTCGCCCTTGTCGAGTTTGACGATGATCGCCTTGGCGTCGTCCTCGTTGGCGACCAGGATGTGCTTGGCCTTGTATTCAGTCGTGCCGAGGTTGGCCTTGATCGCGTCGTAACCCTTGCGCAACTGGTCGTCGCTGATCGGGTTGGCGCGCACGTAATCCGAGAGGTAGACCTGGATCAGCACGGCCTGCTTGGCGAGTTCGACTTGGCCCTGGACTTCGGAGCTCTTGTCGAGGCCCTTCTTCTTGGCTTCCTGGACGAGGATTTCGCGGCGGATCAGTTCTTCCTTGACGGCGTTCTGCAACTCCGGCGAATCCGGCGTACCCTGGGCCTTTTGCTGGGCGATGAAGGCGTTGTAGGTGTTCTGGGAAATGGCCTGGCCATTGACGGTGGCAACGGCGCCGCCCTTCTGGGCGAAAGCTGGGGCGGAAGCGAGGGCGCCGGCCACGAGCATGGCGGCCAGATGGGAGACTTTGATCATTCGATTGTCCTTGGGTGTGGGGAGAAAAAACCCGACGATTATACTTCGTCGGGTGAAAAAGCGCGGATGCTCAGCGCATGGATACGTCCACGCATCAGATCACCAGCTGCGTCATAGATGAGGCGGTGACGCTTGACCGTATTATGGCCGGCGAACGCGGCGGCGACTATGGTGATTTTGTAATGTCCGCCATCTTTCGCGCCGGCATGGCCGGCATGGCGATGCGACTCGTCCT
>DATIUN010000357.1:0-1550 GCA_035466795.1 Azonexus sp.
CTTCGTAACGGTTGCCCGGATAGAGGTCGTGCATGCGGTTGAAACTGCGCAGGTAGGTCGACTTGCCGCAGCCGGAAGGCCCGATCAGGGCGGTGACCTTCTTGTCGTAGATCGGCATGTTGATGTTCTTCAGTGCCTGAGCCTCGCCATAATAGAAGTTGAGCTTGCGGGCTTCGGCCTTGAGGGTCGGGTTGTCGTGAGCGTGCATTTGCGACTCCATTTCGATATTCGATTTCCGGTGTTTTTGCGCGTCGACCGCAACAATCACCACTTGATGTTCTTGCGCATCTTGTAGCGCAGCCAGATGGCGAGGGCGTTCATCGACAGCACCATGGCCATCAGCACAAAGCCCGCAGCAGCAGCGTTGACTTCAAAAGCCGGATCGGGACGCGAGGTCCAGTTGAAGATCTGGATCGGCATCACGGTGAAGGGTGACATTACCCAGTCGAACAGGCCGGCCGGCGGTTCGCCGGTGAACGGCACCGGCGGCAGGAAGGCGATGAAGGTCAGCGCGCCAATGGTAATGATCGGCGCCGTTTCGCCGATGGCGCGGGCGAGGCCGATGATGACGCCGGTCAGGATGCCGGGCATGGCATAGGGGATGATGTGGTAGCGGCAGGTCTGCCAGTTGGTAGCGCCGACCGCCATCGAACCCTCGCGGATCATCGCCGGGATGGCGCGGATGGCTTCCCGGGTCGACACGATGACGATGGGCAGGATCAGCAGCGCCAGCGTCAGGCCGGCCGACAGGATGCTCTGCCCGAAGCCGAAGGCATAAACGAAAATTCCCAGTGCCAGCAGGCCATAGACGATGGAAGGCACCGCCGCCAGATTGGTGATGTTGATCTCGATGATGTCGGTCACCCAGTTGCGCTTGGCGTATTCCTCAAGGTAGATACCCGCTGCCACGCCGAGCGGCACCGCCGCCAGCGCAGTCACGAACATGACCAGGATGGTGCCGACCCAGGCCGACAGGATGCCGGACTGCGCCGCCTTGCGCGAGGCGAAGTTGGTGAAGAAGTCGAGATTCAGACGCTCCATGCCACGCAGCAGCATGTCGCCGACCAGCAGGAATATCACCAGCAGGCCGATGGCCAGACAGATGATGCCCAGCGCCTGAAAGATCGTGTCCTTCATTTTGCCGCGCGCAATCAGGGCGCGGATTTGTTCAGTCGTCAATGCCTGCATTTCAGTATGCCTCCCGGTAGCGGCGACGTAGCCATTGGCCGGCAATGTTGAAGGCCAAAGTAATCAGCAGCAGCGTCAAGCCTGCCGCGAAAATGGTCTGATAACCGATCGAGCCATGCGGCAGGTCACCCAGCGCCACCTGGACGATGTAGGAAGTGATGGTCGCCGCCGGCTCCATCGGGTTCCAGGTCAGGTTCGGCTGCATGCCGGCGGCCACGGCGAGAATCATCGTTTCGCCGACGGCGCGCGAGATGCCGAGGATGTAGGAGGCGGCCAGGCCCGATACCGCGGCCGGCACCACGACATGGAGCGCCGTGTGAAGCTTGGTCGACCCCATCGCGTAGGACCCCTCGCGCATGCTC
>DATIUN010000358.1:0-8671 GCA_035466795.1 Azonexus sp.
TGGCCGAAGTCAAGCCGCAACTGGTGCAACACCTGCAGCAGCAGATCATCGAACGTCACCTGGCCGATTTGCGCGCCAAGGCAAAGATCGAATAGCCGGAAGCACAATGGGCGGCTGGCCTGCTCGTCAGGAGCGCAGCGCCAGCGCCGCGCCGCTCAGCCGGCAATGCCGGTCCGTTGCATCCGGCGCCACAGCGTTGTCCGGTCAATGCCGAGCAGTTGAGCGGCAACTGCCTTGCTGCCACGCGCCTTCCTGAGTGCCGCCAACAGTTCGGCGCGCATGGCGTCGGAGGCGCCGCCGTCACCCGCCCGTTCCTCATCATCCGCGGCGCGCTGGCTCAGCGCCGGCTGGTCGGGCACCTCCTGACTGTACAGGAGAATATCCTGAGGCAGGCTATCTACTTCGACAATGCCTTTGTCGGCGCAGATCACACTGTGCTCCACCGCATTCGACAGCTCGCGAATGTTGCCCGGCCACGGGTAGTTCATCAGCGCCTGCCAGGCACCCTTGCTGAACTTGACCTCGGCCTTCTGGCCGCGCGCCACGAGATCCTCGAGGAAATGCTGAATCAGCACCGGAATATCCCCCACCCGGTCGCGCAGCGGAGGAATCACCAGCGGAATCACCGCGATTCGATAATAGAGATCACCGCGGAAACTGCCGCGATCGACGGCATCGCGCAAATTGATGTTGGAAGCACTGACGAAACGCGTATTGACGGCGATGGTTTCGCTCGAGCCGACCATGTGGAAGCGGCGCTCCTCGATGGCATGCAACAGTTTGGCCTGCAAATGCACGGGAATTTCAGCGATCTCGTCGAGGAACAGGGTGCCGTGGTTGGCAGCCAGAAACTTGCCCCGGTTACGGTCGACCGCACCGGTGAAGGCCCCTTTGGCATGCCCGAAGAACTCCGACTCCATCAAGCTCTCGGGAATCGCGGCGCAGTTGACCTCGACGAAGGGATGACCCGAGCGCCAGCTTTCCTGATGGATCAGCCGGGCAATGCAGCTCTTCCCCGTGCCGGACTCACCCTGCAGCAACACCGAGGCATCCGAGGCGGCAATCTGCCGAGCGCGTTCGAACAGGCGCATCATTTCCGGGCTGCTGGTCTTCAGACCGCAGATTCCCGGCGTCTGCAATGTCGCCTCCAGGCGCCGGCGCGGGCTGACGTCACGCACCACAATGACCCGCAACTCGCTCTTGCGCGATCCGGGAAACATCCGCCGGACCGTAATCTCCAGAAAACGCACGGTCGCCCCGACCGTCACCTTTTCCTCGAAGCGCATCGGCCGGTCACTGGCAGCCGCAATCCCGTACTGGCTCCCGGCATCGAACGCCGCGCGATTCATGCGCTTGTTCCAGTTGACCTCGCCGATATCGCTCAACATCCGCGGCAGCGAATCCTTCGCCAAACCGAACATGTCGAGAACGACCGGATTGTGATAAACCACGCCCCCATCCGGAAGTGAAATGACGACACCGTCTTCCATCAGGTCGACAACCGACTCCAGAAGCTCAACAGGAATGCCTGATTGCATCATTCGCCCCCCAATTTCAACATGATGTTGCAGATTAGATACGCGTTATAAGCTTCTGATGTTTCGTGAAAATATGCCAATTATGGTGGTCATCGAGCATGCCAGACGGCCTCTTGTGCAACATCATGCAACAGTATAGGATCAACACAGTGTCAAAAAATCAACAAGATAGCGATGGCACATAGCTTGCTTTGATGACAACCCCGCTCAACCCTGGCGGGTTTCGTTATCCGTTGCGAGCAAAGCATGGATCGAAGATAAATTTCAAAATCATTATTTGAGGAGATATCTCATGGCCGCTCTGTTTTCTGAAGACTGGATGGTTGATTTCGGCAATGCCTGGAATGACGAACCGGAATTGGGCGACGCGCTCGCCAAAATTGCTTTCAATTCGGTAATCGGCTATGGCTTCGAGGGGGAAGACAAGCCGCGTGGCGTTCTTGTGGTCGAGAATGGCTATGTGACCAAGGCCGCCGCCTATTCGGGCGAGAGCATGAACTGGGATCTGCGCGCCACCCAGGATAGCTGGGAAAAATGGTGCAACAAGCCGCTCGGAATGCTCACCCTTGGCATCGCCTACACCTCGGGCAAACTCAAGTTCAAGGTCGGTGATTACGGCGCCATGATCAAGAACCCCGCCATGGCCGGGCCATTCATCAAGAGTTTCGGCGCCATGGGAACCGTCCCCCGCACATAATTGATCTGATAGGATTCGCCTACAAGGCAATAAATCAGGGCGAATGCCTGTGACTGTGAGGGGAAAGTCTCGATGACGCTGAAAAGCTCGGCCACATTGTTGGCATTGCTGGTTTTGGTTGGCCTGGTTGGCTGGATGTTCGGCAAAAGCGGCAAGGGTGCCAAGCCGACTCCGGCCGTGGCCGCAGTAGTGGCGCCGTCCGATCGTGAAGATGAGTCCACCGGTTTCAGCGAGGTTCTGCAACAACGACTCATTACACGTACCCCGTTGGGCGGTTACATCGAGCCGTTGCAGGTTATTCACCTCACCGCCCAGACCGGGGGTCGGGTCGCCTACGTCGCCGGGCGCGAAGGTGTTCCGGTCATGACCGGACAGATCGTCGTCGGACTCGACGAGGAACGGCTGATTTCCGATTACCGGGCCGCCTGGTCGCATCTGTCGAGCGAGATGTCGGGAATTCAGAACGCCCAGGTACAGCTCTACAACAAGCTTTACGGTCCGACGACCTCGCCCATGGGCGGATCGGCATATGAGGCCTACGACCGCACGACGGTCCCGTTCTTCAATGCGATGCGCGGCGTGGTGCCATTCATGGGCGGACCGCCGATGCAGACGCAGACCGATCAGCAGCGTTCCTTCGCCAATCGCAGCCAGGCCCGCAGCGAGTACGAAAGGCAGCAGGCAACGGTTGTCGCCTCGCAATCCAGGATTGACGCGATCGAGGCGCAGATGCGCGACCATCGCAGCATTGCGCCGTCGTCGGCCATTATTCTTGCCAAGCATGTCGACGTCGGCGATACCGTGCAGCCCGGCCAGAAGCTGATGGATATCGCGCAGACCGACCGCCTGCTGCTCAAGGTCGAGGTCCCTGCCCGGCTGGTGTCCGAACTGCGCACGGGAATGATCGTGCCGGTGGCGATCGATGGCTCTCTGAACGTCGATGCGCTGGTAGATCAGATATTTCCGGCGGCGAACAAGGAACAGCACACGGTAACGGTGAAGTTCCTGCTGCCGCCCGACGCGCCGATAGCGCCTGGCATGTTCGCCTCGGCCCAGCTGCCGGAACCGCCGGTCAGCGGCCAGGCGGTCGAGGTGCCGGTGATCCCGATGTCGGCGATTACCTATCCCGGCAGCCTGCCTTCGGTATTCGTCGCCGGTCGAGATGGCAGGATCGAGTTGCGGGTCATCCGGCTTGGTGAAAGACAGGGTGATCGGGCAGTTGTCCTCTCCGGCCTCAAGACGGGCGAAAAGGTTGTAACCTCGCCCAAGCGGAATTTGCGCTCGGGCGACCCGGTTTTCGGCGAGCGCCCCCAGTAACGGCCTGACTGAGTGGACATGAGGGAAGACACGATGGTCGAGGACAACAAACAAGAAAAAGCACCGGCGCAGGAGGCGACGTCTCACAAGGACGGGTTTGCCGGCAGTTTGGCGCGCAAGTTCATCGACTCGCCGCTGACCCCCCTGTTGCTGATTGCGAGCTTCCTCATCGGCATGATGGGGATGATCATCACCCCGCGCGAGGAAGATCCGCAGATCTCCGTACCGATGGTCGATATTTTCGTCGGCTATCCGGGGGCTTCCGCAGAGCAGGTCAAGAACCTGGTATCCGAGCCACTCGAACGCCTGATGAGTGAAATCAGCGGCGTCAAGCACGTCTATTCGATGTCGCAGGATGGCCGCTCGATGGTGACGGTGCGCTTCGACGTCGGGCAGCAGATGGAACCGTCGCTCGTCAAGCTGTACGACAAGCTCTATTCGCACATGGATGCGATTCCCAAGGGGGTCACCCAGCCCCTGGTCAAACCAAAGGGGATCGACGATGTACCGGTCGTCACCCTGACGCTTTCCTCGAAGGTTGACGACATCGTCACCCTGCGCAAGATGGCTATGGACGTTCAACAGAAACTCAAGTCCTTGCCGAACACCGGGCAGAGTTTCGTCACCGGCGGCAGCCCAGAGCAGGTACGGGTCGAGGTCGACCCCGGTCGATTAACGGCTTTTGCAGGTGGAATTACCTTATCCCAGATAGCGCGCGCAATCGGTGCGGCCAATCAGCGCACGCAGGCAGGCGACCTGATCGAAGGCAACCGGTCGTTCACGGTCTACTCCGGCGAATTCCTGCACGATGCCCGTCAGGTGGGCAATCTCCTCATCTCCGTCACTGACAATCGTCCTGTCATGTTGCGCGACTTGGCGGTGATCAGCCAGGGCGAAAGCGAATCCAAGACAATTGTCATGCACAGCCAGCGCCTCGATGACGGGCGCTTCTCCAGTCATCCTGCGGTGACCATAGCCATCGCCAAGAAGCGCGGCACCAATGGCGTTGAGGTTGCGCGCAGCATCCTCGACGAGGTCCAGTCACTCAAGGGAACCCTGATTCCGGACAGCATTCAGGTCAATGTCACACGCGACTATGGCGCGACTGCCGACGAGAAAGTGTCAGGCCTGATATTCAAGCTGTTCATCGTCACGGTGATCGTGACGCTGCTGATGATGCTCAGCATGGGCAGGCAAACGGCGATCATCGTCGCCATCACCATTCCGGTGGTGCTGTTGATGACTTTGTTCTTCGCCTATCTGCTTGGCTTCACCATCAACCGGGTCAGCATGTTTGCGCTGGTGTTCGCCATCGGCATCCTGGTGGATGACGCCATCGTGGTCGTCGAGAATATCTATCGGCGCTGGCTGGAGAAGAAGCAGACCGATGTCGAACTGACCATCAAGGCGGTCGATGAAGTCGGCAATCCGACGGTGCTCGCAACGTTCACCGTCGTGGCCGCGCTTCTGCCGATGGCTTTTGTCAGCGACATGATGGGGCCGTTCATGATGCCGATTCCGGTACTGGCATCGGCGGCCATGGTGTTCTCGCTGTTCGCAGCGTTCATTTTCGTGCCGTGGCTGTCGATGCGCATCAAGCCGAGCATGGCCCAACTGGATGTGGCCGCCAAACGCGAACATGCGCAAAGCCAGAAGATCGGCAATGTCTACGGCAAATTGATCGGTCCGATCATGGACAACGGCCTGCTCGGCCTGTTGACCCTGTTCACGATCATCTTCCTAATGCTGGCGGCAGTGTCGCTGTTCTACTTCAAGGCAGTCGCTTTCAAGATGCTGCCGATGGACAACAAGTCGGAACTCAACATCGTCATCGACATGCCCGAGGGAACCGACCTGTTCGTCACCTCGAACCTGGCCCAGCGCTTCTCGGCAAGCCTGAACTCGATTCCGGAGATCGTTTCATATCAGACCTACGTCGGGACGGCCTCGCCATTCAATTTCAACGGGCTGGTACGCCATTACTTCCTGCGCTCGCAGCCCTGGCATGCCGACATCGCGATCCAGCTGCTGCCCAAGCACGACCGCGAGCGCACCAGTCACGAGATTGCAATGCAGGTACGCGAGATGCTGACGCCCGTCGCACGCGCCTCCGGGGCGCGCCTGACGGTGGCCGAAGCCCCGCCAGGACCGCCGGTGCTGGCGTCGATGGTCGCCGAGGTCTATGGCCCGACCGCGGAATCGCGTCGCAAGTTTGCCGGCGACATCCTGCGCATCATGCAGGACACGCCCGACCTGGCGGATCACAACACCTTCATGATTCGCCCCTACCCGGAAATCGCCTTTGAAGTTGATCGCATGCATGCCGCAATGCATGGTGTCAGCGTCGAGGATATTAATCGCGAGGTGACCATGGCCATGGGTGGTTTCGAGGTCGGGCCGATCAAACTGGTACACGAACTCGAACAAACCACGATAGTCCTGCAACTGCCCCTGGCCATACGTGCAAACCCGGGCAACCTGCTTGCCCTGCCGGTACGCACCGCGGGTGGCACGACCATACCGCTTGGCGAACTGGGGCATTTTTCACAGCGTCAGGTCAGCCCGACAATTTTCCACAAGGATCTGCAAGCGGTCGAATATGTCACTGCCGATGTGGTCGGGCCACTTGGGGCACCGCTTTACGGCATGATCAATGTCGACTCGAAGCTTGCCTCCTATCGCGCGCCGGATGGCTCGACCGTCAGCGGCACCTATTTCGGCAAGCCCAAGGACCCAGATGCCTTCGGATTTAAATGGGATGGCGAGTGGGAAGTCACCTTTGTCACGTTCCGCGACATGGGGCTGGCTTTCGGCGTAGCGTTGGTGCTGATTTACATGTTGGTCGTCGCCGAATTCCGCAATTTCCTTCTGCCGGCGGTGGTCATGGCGCCGATTCCATTGACCCTGATCGGCATCATTCCCGGGCACTGGCTGCTTGGCGCCGATTTCACGGCAACATCGATGATCGGGTTTATCGCACTGGCCGGCATTATCGTGCGCAACTCGATTCTTCTTGTCGACTTCGCCAAGGGTCGGGTGGAAGAAGGCATGTCGGTGCGTGATGCGGTGGTGCTGGCGGCCGAGGTCCGCATGCGGCCGATCGTGATCACGGCGCTGGCGCTCGTGATCGGTTCGACCGTGCTGCTCAGCGACCCCATCTTCCAGGGGATGGCCGTTTCCTTGCTGTTCGGTTCGATCGTCGCGACTTTCCTGACCCTCGTCGTCATTCCGCTCGGCTGCCTCTCGGGGCGCAAGGCCTTCCGCACCATGGGTGACGATGGCGAATGCCCGCTGAACAATGTTCCTCCCCCGAACAACAATCCGTCAGGTGGCGCGCCTTCGTCTGGCGGCGACGCAGCGGGTGGCACTGGCGGTGGCAGCACCGCTGGTCGGCCGCCGCGCCTGGCCAAACGTGACGAACCTGCCACCGGAATGTCTGAAACAGCGGTCGCACCGCCGCCCGTCGCGGGTCGTCCGCCACGTCTGGCGAAAAAGACCGAGACCGAAGCATTGGTGCCGGTTGCCGAGGTAGCACCGGCCACACTGGGCGGTCGTCCGCCACGTCTGGCGAAAAAGACCGAGACTGAAGCATTGGCGCCGGTTGCCGAGGCAGCACCGGCCACAACGGGCGGTCGCCCGCCACGTCTGGAAAAGCGTAGCGACACAACCCCTGCCGCCGAACCAGCTGTGGCGGCAGCCGGGGGGCGGCCGCCTCGTCTCGAAAAACGCTCGACGCCGCAGGCATTCGTGGAAGCACCCGTGATCGAGGCGCCGCCAGTAGTCGAGGCCAAGGAAAAGCCGGCGCCCGTCAAGCCTCCAGCGCCGGCGAAGAAAAAACCGGAAGTCGCCAAGCCGGCCGCTGCGAAAGCGAAGCCGGTGACCGTCGCACCACCGCAACCCGAGGTTGCAGCGGTTAAAGAAGTTCGCGCAACGGCGGCACAACCCGTCGTCCCTGCAGAATCAGCGAGAGAACCTGTGTCGTCACGCAAGAGAAAGCTGCGCGGTATTCGCATCAAGGTAATGGATGAAGGCTCTGACGAAAGCTAAGAGGAGACGGACGTGAGAACGAAACGATCGACAGGCCTGGTTTTCGCCCTGCTGCTGGCGTCCACCGCAGCACTGGCAGCGACCTACCCGGAACTCTCCGAGCGCAATGGCCGCAGGGGGCCGGCCATCGGCTATACCAACGGCCATGGCGGCGCCATGTCCAGGCCCGGTTACGCGATGCAGCCCTCCGCTTACGGCAACTCGGCGATGTACATGTTGCCCGCGGGCAACAACGGTTTGCCTGATGCCCGCCAGGCGCGCTGGACCTTTGGCCAGGTCAACGCGGCAAGCGACCCGTTCTACGTCTGGGGATTGCGCACGCAAGGCATGTACGTCCCCTGGAGTACCCCGATGTCTTCCTGGACCAATGCCCAGAGTTGGGATTGGTGGCGACGTCGTGCTGGCGACAGCGGTCCGCCCCCGCCGCTCTGGTAAATCGGGGGCTAACGATTCAAAAACTCAGCCGCAATGGCTCCTTGACGCAGGGAAATTGCAACAAGCAGATGGGCCACGGTAGCTGTTTTCTAGTAGTACCATGTAGTACCAACACTCTCATTGGAGGAGCAACCAAATGCATATCCCTTTCAAACTTAGCGCAATCTCCCTGACGGCCGTACTGAGTCTTGGTGCTGCCGGTGTGGCGTCGGCCCAATCTGCCCCGCCGCCGGGACCTTACATGTCGCCCAATGCCGCTCAAAGCCAGCAGCAGGCACCGCGCACCAACCAGCAGTACCCCAATCAGGGTCCCCGTGGCAATTATGGCGGCCCTGGCTACTACGGCGGCCCTGGTTACGGCTATGGTGGTCCTGGCTATTATGGCGGCCGCGGCTGGGATGACGGCTATGGTTATGGCGATGGCCGCTTCGATGGCCGTGGTTATGGCGATGGTCGTGGCGATGGCCGCGCTTATGGCTCTGGTCGTGGTTCGGGTCGTGGTTCGGGTTCCGGTCGCGGCAACTTCGGCTTCAACATGGGCGGCGACTCCGATTTTTCGGGTAGCGGCTATGGTGACAACCGCTACGACGGCTATGGCAGCGGCTACGGTCGTGGTGATGGTCGCGGCTACGGCGAC
>DATIUN010000359.1:0-2829 GCA_035466795.1 Azonexus sp.
TGTCTACACCGAAGGCAAGGGCGAGAAGCAGCCGGTCACCGGCGACAAGTGCAAGGGCAACAAGGCAACCAAGGAACTCAAGGCCTGCCTGCAGCCGGATCGCCGCGCCGACATCGAAATCATCGGCACCAAGTAAGCCTCCGCGCTTCATCAAAAACCCCGCTTGCGCGGGGTTTTTTTTCGCTTGTTTCCTCAGGAAAGCTGCCATGTTCCCGTTCATACGCTTTATCGCCGCTGTCTTGCTGGCAATAACCATGAGCACACAGGCAATCGCCGACGCCAGCCGACCGAAAGTCGGGCTCGTGCTCGGCGGCGGCGGCGCCCGCGGCGCAGCGCATATCGGGGTGCTCGAAGTTCTCGAAGAACTGAAGATTCCGGTCGACTGCATCGCCGGCACCAGCATGGGCGCGCTGATCGCAGGCGCCTATGCCTCCGGCCTGACGCCGGCGGAAATGCGCGCGGAGATGGCCAAAGCGGACTGGAACGACATGTTCACCGACATTCCGGACTTTTCGGATGTCAATTACCGCCACAAGCAGGTCATGCGCAACTTCGTTCCCGCTTCCGAAGTCGGCGTGAGCAGCGACGGCGTCAGATTCCCGCCGGGCGTCGTCGATGGCGTCAAGATCACGCTGTTTTTCAATCGTCTGGTCGGCGCCGGCAAACACGAACGCGTCATCGAGAAACTGCCGCTGCCGCTGTCGATCATCGCCACCGACATCGGCACCGGCCAGCGCGTCGTCCTGCGCGAAGGCAGCCTGACCTCGGCGATGCGCGCCAGCATGTCGGTGCCGGGTCTGCTGTCGCCGATCGTACTGGACGGCCGCAAACTGGTCGATGGCGGCCTGGTGGACAACGTGCCGATCGCGGAAGCGCGCGAACGCTGCAACGCCGACATCGTGATCGCGGTCAACGTCGGCTCGCCCCTGATGGACGCCGACCGGGTCGGCTCCTTGCTCACCATATCGGCGCAGATGGTCAATATCCTCACCGAGCAGAACGTGACCCGTTCCCTGTCCACCCTGAAACCGACAGACATCCTGATCCAGCCCGATCTCGGCACGATCTCGTCCACCGATTTCAGCCGCAATGCCGAAGCCGCCGACCACGGCCGGGCAGCGGCCGAGGCCGTCCGCGTCCAACTGGCCAGGCTCGGCACCGACGAAACGCTGTATGCCGAATGGCGTGCTCCGATCAATCGCCGCAACAAGCCGGCACTGACCGTAGACGAAATCGAGATTGCCGGCCTCAAGCGTGTCAACCCGGCGATGGTCGAGCGTCAATTGACCGTCAGGACCGGCGAACCCTTGGCCAACTCCAACATCGACAACGATGTTCTGCGCATCTATGGCGACGGCTTTTACCAGGGCGTCGATTACCGACTGGTCAATTACCGCGACCGCAACCTCCTGCGCGCCCTGCCCGTCGAGAAGAGCTGGGGACCCGACTACCTGCGCTTCGCCCTCAATCTGGAAACCGACAGCAATCAGGGCTCAAGCTTCAGTTTGCGGGCCGCCTATCAAAAGACCCTGATCAACGAACTCGGCGCCGAATTTCTGGCCACCGTCGGCATCGGCAATAACGTGATCGGCAGACTGAATTTCTATCAGCCGCTGGATCCGGCACAGCGTTTCTTCGTCGAGGCCGGACTGAATTACACCCAGGGGCCGCTGAACATTTATCAGAACAATACCCGCATCGCCCAATACACGAATGCGGTTACCGAGTTCGGTATCTGGGCCGGCACCAACATCGGAATCATGGGCCAGGCGAAAATCGGCTGGATCGAGCAGAAGCGCAGTTTCGAGCGGGATATCGGCTCATTGGCATTACCCGATTTCGATACCCGCTATCCCGGCTGGAAGGCATTGCTCGCCCTCGACCAGATGAACCGCCTCCACTTCGCCACCCGGGGCTGGGCGACGAGGTTCAGTTATTTTGATTCGAGCGAGGCGGGGTACGCGCGGGCCGACGCCGATCTGCGCGGTGCTTTCTCGCTGGGCAAGACGGTATTCACCGGCCGCGCCACCTACGCCGGTTCGGTCAACGGCGCCCTACCGTTCTACGACGCCGCCGAGCTGGGCGGCTTCCTGCACATGAGCGCGTTCGCCAGAGGGCAGATTCTCGGCGACGACATCAGCTATGCCAGCCTCCGCGCCGAGCAGATCATCGGCACCTTCCCGATCGGCCTGCGCGGCGACATGCGGCTCGGCGTCGTCGTGGAAGGGGCGCACGTCGGCAAGTTCTACACTGAAACCAACCTCGCCGGCACCAACATCCTCAATTCCGCCGCCCTCTACATGGGCGGCGAAACCCCGTTCGGACCAGCCTATCTCGGCTTCGGCTATTCAACCAGCGGCGTCTCGAACTTGTTCCTGTCGATCGGCATCCAGTAGCCGATGCGGCGCATGGAGTTCGCTGGCATAATCGTTTCTTTCCGAAGGAGAATCACGCGATGAAAACCCGTTCCCTGCTGCTCGCCACGCTGCTCGCCGCGATCCCGTTCCTCGCCGCGGCCCAGCAACCGCCACAGTCCGCCACCGTCATCGAGAAGGAAAAAGGCGCCGTCACCATGGCGGAATCCGTCGAACTCCAGGGCGTCATCATCGCCATCGACAAAAACACGCGCGAAGTGACCATCAAGGGTGGCTCCGGCAACACGTTGACCGTCACCGCCGGACCGCAGGTCAAGAATTTCAAGCAGAGCAAGGTCGGCGACCTGGTGACGCTGAGTTACGTCGCGGCACTTGGCCTCGAACTGAAGAAAGGCGGCGGCAGACTGCGCGAGCGCGTCGAATCGGAACAGACGGTTACCGCCAAGCCTGGCGA
>DATIUN010000360.1:0-3900 GCA_035466795.1 Azonexus sp.
CAGTTGCGCCCTGACGCGCCGGTGAAAAAGCCGTCATGGGCGAGCTGCTCGACGCCCGGCAGCAGCGGAATGGCCGCCATCTCCAGCTGCGCCTCCAGGCTGGCGCCGCGCGCCAGTTCGAGCAGGTGGCCGAGCAGGCCGAAGCCGGTGACGTCGGTCAGCGCATGCACGCCGTCCAGCTTGGCCAGCTCGATGCCCGGCTTGTTCAGCTTGGTCGTGTTCTCGATCATGGCGGCGTAGCCGTCGGCGCCCAGCGCGCCTTTCTTCAGCGCCGCCGACAGCACGCCCACGCCCAGCGGCTTGCCGAGGATGAGCTTGTCGCCGGCGCGGGCGTCGGCATTGCGCTTGATCTTCGAGGGATGTATCAGTCCCATCACCACCAGGCCGTAGATCGGCTCCGCCGAATCGATGCTGTGGCCGCCGGCGATCGGGATCCCGGCTGCGCGGCAGACCGACTCGCCGCCTTCCAGGATGCGCGCGATGACCTCGGCCGGCAGCACGTTGATCGGCATGCCGACCAGCGCCAGCGCCATGATCGGCCGGCCGCCCATGGCATAGACGTCGGAAATGGCGTTGGTGGCGGCGATGCGCCCGAAGTCGTAGGGGTCGTCGACGATGGGCATGAAGAAATCGGTGGTGGCGATCAGCGCCTGTTCGTCATTGAGCTTGTAGACGGCGGCGTCGTCGGAGGTCTCGATGCCGACCAGCAACTCGGGCGGCATCGGCAGGCGGTTGCCGCCCTTGAGGATTTCCGTCAGCAGGCCGGGGGCGATCTTGCAGCCGCAACCGCCGCCATGGGAAAGCGAGGTCAGGCGAGGTGTGTTTTCAGCCATGTTATTCGCAGCCTGTTCATTCGCCGAAACGGCTGAGCCCCTCCAGGTCGAGGACGTTGATGCCGCCATATTCGCTGCGCACCAGGCCGGCGTCCTCGAGCGCCTTGAGTCCCTGGTTCGCGCGCTGGCGGGAGACACCGGCGAGGTAGCCCAGTTCCTCCTGGGAAATCCGCAGCAGGCGGTTGGTCCCCGGGTAGAGCACCGGGTTGAACAGCGCGGCGAGGCAGCGGGCGATGCGGGCGTCGGTGTCGAGCAGGCGCTCGTTTTCCATCATGCCGATGAACTGCCCGAGGCGTTCGTTCAACTGGGTGATCAGGTAGCGGTTGAAGGGAATGCTGTGATCCATCAGCCACAGGAAGGTGCTGCGGTTCATCAGGGCGACCCGCGTTTCGCGCAGCGCCATGACGTCGTAGCGCCGCGTTTCCTCCTTGAGCAGCGAACCTTCGCCGAACCATCCGCCGGAACTGATGCCGGTCAGCGAGGTGGTCTTGCCGGTGGTCCAGTGACTGGCCATCTTGCCGAGGCCGTCGACGATGCCCATCCAGTACTCGACCGGCTCACCTTTCATGCAGATGTAGGCGCCGGCGGCAAAGGTGCGCTCGCAGGTGCCGGCGACCGCCTTCGACATTTCGCCTTCGGTCAGCGACTGCCCCCAAAGCGACGTACGTAGCAGTTCCTCGGCGTTTTTCAAAATTTTTTCCCGAATGTCCGTCGGGTGACAATTATATGCTTGCAATCACCATAGACTCGTTGCCATCAGTGAGGCATTGCCATTGTGCACTGCAAGGTTTACGTGCTTGCGGGCAATAGACACAATGCGTCAGGCAAAACCAGACCGCGTCCCGACGAGGCGTGGCGAAGAGGAGACAAGAATGGCCGTCGAGGCAGATTTCGGGTCGCTGGATGGGCTGCATACTTTTCCGCGCCTGCTGTTGAATCACGCGAGGACTCGTCCCGACGCGCCGGCGATGCGCGAGAAGTATCTGGGGATCTGGCAGACCTGGTCGTGGGCCGACGTCGCGGCGCGCGTCCGGGCGCTGGCCTGCGGCCTTGCCGAACTCGGTTTCAAGCGCGGCGACAACCTCGCCATCATTGGCGACAACCGCCCGCATCTGTACATGATGATGAGCGCCGCCCAGTCGCTCGGCGGCGTTCCGGTGCCGCTCTACCAGGATGCGGTCGCCGCCGAGATGTTGTTCGTGCTGCAGGATGCCGGCATCCGTTTCGCCATCGTCGAGGATCAGGAGCAGGTCGACAAGCTGCTTGAGGTCAGGGATCAGTTGCCGGCGCTCGAGCACATCGTCTATGACGACCCGCGCGGCATGCGGCACTACACCCAACCCTTTCTGCACGACATTCACGAGTTGATGGAAATGGGGCGGATTCACGACAGGAATCACCCCGACTTCCTGAATCTGGAAATCGAGAACGGTCATTACGACGACGTCTCGGTCATGCTCTATACCTCGGGCACGACCGGCAAGCCGAAGGGCGTCTGCCAGACGCACGCGGCGTTCATTTCCGCGGCGCGCGGCGGGGTTCAGGTCGACCGCATGACGGGCGACGGCGACATCCTCTCCTACCTGCCGATGGCCTGGGTCGGCGATCACCTGTTTTCCTACGCCCAGGCGCTGGTGGCCGGATTCACGATCAATTGCCCGGAGTCGGGCGATACGGTGATGACCGACCTGCGCGAGGTCGGCCCGACCTACTACTTTGCGCCACCGCGGGTTTTCGAGAGCCTGCTGACTTCGGTGATGATCCGCATGGAAGACGCCGGGAAGCTGAAACAGAAGCTCTTCCATTACTTCATGGGTGTCGCCAAGCGCTGCGGCGGGGAAATTCTTGACGGCAAGCCGGTCGGGCCGGGTGATCGCTTCCAGTACTGGCTCGGCAACATCCTTATTTTTGCGCCGCTGCGCAATGTGCTCGGCATGAGTCGCATCCGGGTTGCCTACACGGCGGGGGCCGCGATTGGACCGGAACTGTTCAGTTTCTACCGGTCGATCGGCATCAATCTCAAGCAACTCTACGGCCAGACCGAGACCTGTGCCTATGTCTGTCTGCAGCCTGATGGCCAGGTCAAGCCGGACACCGTGGGCGCGCCGGCGCCGAGCGTCGAAATCAGGATCGCCGACAACGGTGAGGTCCTGGTCAAGGGGCCGATGCTGCTCAAGGAATACTACAAGCGCCCGGATGCCACCGCCGAGGCTATCGATGCCGATGGTTACTTCATGACCGGCGATGCCGGCTTTCTCGACGCCGACGGCCACCTCAAGATCATCGACCGCGCCAAGGACGTCGGCAAGCTGTCGAACGGCGCGATGTTCGCCCCCAACTACATCGAGAACAAGCTCAAGTTCTTCCAGCACATCAAGGAAGCCGTCTGCTTCGGGCACGAGCGCGACATGGTCTGCGCCTTCGTCAATATCGATGTCGGCGCCGTCGGCAACTGGGCCGAGCGGCGCGGCATCGCCTATTCCGGCTACACCGATCTGGCCGGCAAGCCGGAGGTACTTGAACTGATCCGCGAGTGCATCGAGAAGGTGAATGCCGATCTGGTGCACGACACGATGGTCGCCGATTCGCAGATCCATCGCTTCATGGTGCTGCACAAGGAGCTCGATCCGGACGACGACGAACTGACCCGGACGCGCAAGGTGCGCCGCAATTTCGTTGCCGAGAAATACAAGGTGCTGATCGATACCCTGTACGGCGGCAAGGCCAACCAGTTCATCGAAACCGAAGTCAAGTTCGAGGATGGCCGGCGCGGCAAGGTGTCGGCCGACCTCAAGATCATCGATGTGAAGACCTTCCCGGTCGTCAGGAAGGCAGCCTGACCATGAGCGGCAAGAAGATCGGCGACGTCATTCTCGACCTGCAGAATATTTCCCTGCGCTTCGGCGGCGTCAAGGCGCTGACCGACATTTCCTTCGATGTCCGCGCGCATGAGGTGCGCGCCATCATCGGACCCAACGGTGCTGGCAAGAGCTCGATGCTGAACGTCATCAACGGCGTCTATCACCCGCAGGACGGCAAGATTTTCTGGCATGGCGAAGAGCGCAAG
>DATIUN010000361.1:0-10257 GCA_035466795.1 Azonexus sp.
CGGTCGAATTCCGGCCACAGGGTTCCGGTGAAATACAGCTCGGTGTAGGCCAATTGCCATAGCAGGAAGTTGCTGATGCGTTCCTCGCCGCCGGTACGGATGAAAAGGTCCGGCTCGGGTGCGAACGCCATGGACAGGAAAGGTTCGAGTTCGGCCTCTTCCCATCCCGCTCGTTTGTCCGGCTGGGCGACCAGCATGGCGTTGACTGCCTGCATGATGTCCCAGCGGCCGCCATAGTTCGCCGCGATGGTCAGTTGCAGGCGCGAGTTTCCGGCAGTTCGCGCCTCCGCCGAGCGGATCAGTTCCTGCAGGCGCCCCTCGAAATGCGAAAGGTCGCCGATGATGCGCAAACGGACACCGTTGCGATCGAGCTTGACTACTTCCTGCTCGAGCGCCTTGACGAACAACTGCATCAGGAGACTGACTTCCTCCTGCGGGCGTCGCCAGTTCTCGGAACTGAAGGCAAACAATGTCAGGTATTCGACGCCACGCTCAAGGCAGGAGCGCACCGTTTCACGCACCATTTCGACACCCTTGGCATGACCGGAAAAACGCGGCATGAAGCGCTTTTTCGCCCAGCGACCGTTGCCATCCATGATAATGGCAACGTGCCGGGGCACGGCTGCAGCCGTGGGAACCTGTCGCGTCGAACTGGTAAAGAGCGCCATGCGGCCAGCGGTCAGCTCGGGAGCGCGCTCAAACCTGCATCAGCTCGGCCTCTTTATGGGCGAGCATCTTGTCGACTTCGGCAATATAGCGATCGGTCAGCTTCTGGACCTCATCCTGCGCCTTGCGCTCGTCGTCCTCGGGAATCTCGTGCTTTTTTAGCGCATCCTTGAGGTGCGCGTTGGCGTCGCGGCGCAGGTTGCGGATCGCCACCTTGGCCGTTTCGCCCTCGTTCTTGACGACCTTGATCATTTCCTTGCGCCGCTCTTCGGTCAGGGCAGGCATCGGTACGCGAATCAGTTCGCCCTGCGACGCCGGGTTGAGGCCCAGATCCGAGTCGCGAATCGCCTTCTCGATCTTTGGCGCCATGTTCTTTTCCCAAGCCTGCACACCGATGGTACGGGCATCGACGAGGGTAATGTTGGCAACCTGATTGACCGGCACCATGGAGCCGTAATAATCCACCTGGACATGATCCAGCAGGCCGGTGTGTGCGCGGCCGGTACGAATCTTCTGGAGGTCGTTCTTAAGCACCTCCAGCGACTTCTGCATCTTGCCTTCGGCGGTTTTCTTGAGTTCCGGAATCATTTCTTCTCCCTCAGCAATAGACCAGCGTGCCTTCATCCTCTCCGCAGACCACGCGCTTCAGCGCACCGGCCTTGAAGATCGAGAAGACATTGATCGGCAGTTTCTGGTCGCGGCACAGCGCAAAGGCCGTGGCATCCATGACCGCCAGGTTGCTGGCGATCGCATCGTTGAAGCTGATCCTGTCGAAGCGGGTCGCGGCCGGATCCTTCTTCGGGTCAGCGGAATAGATGCCATCGACCTTGGTCGCCTTCAGCACGATTTCCGCACCGATTTCCGAACCGCGCAATGCCGCGGCGGTGTCGGTGGTGAAGAACGGGTTGCCGGTACCGGCACCGAAAATGACGATCTTGCCTTCTTCGAGGTAGCGGATGGCCTTGCCGCGGATATACGGTTCGACCACCTGCTCGATATTCAACGCCGACTGCACACGGGCATTGAGGCCAGCCTGGCGGAAGGCATCGGACAGCGCCATGGCGTTCATTACCGTGGCCAGCATGCCCATGTAATCCGCAGTGGCGCGATCCATCCCGGTCGCTGTGCCGGCCATCCCGCGGAAAATGTTGCCACCACCGATCACGACGCCGATTTCCACGCCCAGGTCGGCAACCACCTTGATCTCCGCGACAATGCCCGCGATCGTCTGCGGATTGATGCCGTAGGCGTCGTTGCCCATCAGGGCCTCGCCGGAGAGCTTGAGGAGGATGCGTTTGTACCTGGGTGCGGTCATGGCGTTTCCTTGCAGATTACTTCTTGGCGGCGGCAGCGGCGGCCTGGGCAGCGACTTCGGCGGCGAAATCGTCCACCCGCTTCTCAATGCCTTCACCAACGACGAACAGCGTGAAACCGGCGACCGAGGCACCCTTGGCCTTGAGCAACTGTTCGATGGTCTGCTTGCCGTCCTCGGCCTTGACGAATACCTGACCGAGCAGGGTCACGTCCTTGAGGTATTTCTGAACGGTACCTTCGGCGATCTTTTCCAGCATCGCTTCCGGCTTGCCGGCTTCGCGCGCCTTCTCGATGGCGATGCGCCGCTCGGTATCCAGCAGGTCCTGGGAAACACCGGAGGAATCCAGCGACTTGGGCTTGGACGCGGCGATGTGCATCGCCAGATCCTTAGCCAGTTGCTCGTCGCCGCCGACGACGTCGATCACGACACCGATCTTGGAACCACCATGCACATAGGAAGTCAGCTTGCCCTTGGCTTCGATGCGCACAAAGCGGCGAATCGCCATGTTCTCGCCGATCTTGCCGACCAGCGCGGAACGGGTGGATTCCACCGTGCCCTCGCCCATCGGCAGCGCCGACAGCGCAGCGACGTCAGCCGGGTTCCTGGTTGCGACCAGCTCGGCGCAACCCTTGGAAAGCGCGACGAATTCGTCGTTCTTGGCGACGAAGTCGGTTTCGCTGTTAACTTCGATCATCGAGCCGAGCTTGCCGTCGGCCGAAATATACAGGCCGACCACGCCTTCCGCGGCGATGCGGGAAGCTGCCTTGCTAGCCTTGTTGCCCAGCTTGACGCGGAGGATTTCCTCGGCCTTGCCCATGTCGCCATCGGCTTCGGTCAGTGCTTTCTTGCATTCCATCATGGGCGCGTCGGTTTTGCCACGCAGTTCTGCGACCATGCTTGCGGTAATTGCCGCCATACTCATTCTCCTGAACTTTTCAAACAGGCGGGGCAAGTAACCCCGCCCTTGCAACCTTATTCGGCAGCTTCCTGCACTTCGACGAACTCGTCGTCACCGCCGGCATCGACGATTTCCTGGATGACCTGGCTGCGGCCCTCGAGGATGGAATCGGCAACACCCCGCGCGTACAACTGGATGGCGCGTGAAGAATCGTCATTACCGGGAATGACGTAATTGACGCCTTCCGGAGAGTGATTGGTATCGACGACGCCGATGATGGGGATGCCCAGCTTGCCGGCTTCGGTAATGGAAATCTTGTGGTAGCCGACGTCGATGACGAAGATGGCATCCGGTACGCCGGCCATGTCCTTGATACCGCCGATGGATTTCTGCAGCTTTTCGAGTTCGCGACGGAAGGTCAGCGCTTCCTTCTTGGGCATGCGCTCGAGATCGCCGGCTTCGACCGCCAGTTCCATCTCCTTGAGGCGCTTGATCGAGGTCTTGACCGTCTTGAAGTTGGTCAGCATGCCGCCCAGCCAGCGCTGGTCGACATACGGAGCGCCAGCGCGCTGGGCTTCCTGGGCGATGATCTCGCGGGCCTGGCGCTTGGTGCCGACGAACAGGATGGTGCCGCGGTTGGCGGACAGCTTCTTCACGAAAGCCATGGCTTCGTTGTACTTGGCCAGGGTCTGTTCGAGGTTGACGATGTGGATCTTGTTGCGGGCGCCGAAGATGTACGGGGCCATCTTGGGGGACCAGAAACGGGTCTGGTGACCGAAATGGACACCGGCCTCCAGCATTTCACGCATGGTTACGGACATACAAAAACTCCTTTAAGGGTTGAACCGCCACCCGCCTGAAACGCCCGCCATTTCTGAAATCTGGCAGACACCCTTAATCGGCGGATGTGTGGATTGATTGCACACCTCACGTGTGCAACCGCTTTTTCGAGCCTTTGGACTCGGAAAAACCTTTGAATTATAGCATCGTCAAGGGTTGCAAATAAAGCTCAATAGCCGTTCTGTTTCAACGAGAGCAACTGAAGCATGCGTGCCAGATACGGTTGCCAGTCGGGCATCCGCAAGCCGAAATCGTGTTCCAGGTGCGCGCAATCGAGCCGGGAGTTCAGCGGGCGCGCGGCGACGGTCGGGTATTCGCTGCTGGGAATGGCGCGTATCGCCTCTGGTGTCAGCCGCAGATCGAAGCCTGGCATGGCTCCGGCCAGTTCGATGATGGTGCGGGCAAATTCGTGCCAACTGACCGGTCGACCGCAACAGAGGTGGTAAAGCCGCTGTTCTTCGCGATCCATCGCCCCGCCCTGGCGCAGCATGGCAAGCGCGACCCCGGTGACCGTCGCGATCAGCGCCGCTGGCGTCGGCGAGCCAATCTGGTCAGCGACCACACTCAGCGTTTCCTTTTCGCGCGCGAGGCGCAGGATGGTCTTGACGAAGTTTCCGCCACGCGCGCCGAACACCCAGCTCGTCCTGAAAATGACTGATTTGCAGGCCACCGCCCGGATGGCCTCTTCGCCGGCCAGTTTGCTCCGGCCATAGACGCTTTGCGGCATCGTCGGATCGCTCTCGAGGTACGGCCCGGCCTTGCCGCCATCGAACACGTAGTCGGTCGAGTAATGAATAAGCAGGGCGCCCAGTCGCGCGGCTTCTTCCGCCAGCATGCCCGGCGCTTCCCCGTTGATGCGCATGGCCAGTTCGGGTTCGGCCTCGGCGCGATCGACCGCCGTGTAGGCCGCGGCGTTGACGATGACCGAGGGCTTGGTTCCCCTGACCAATGAACGCATTTGATCGAAGTCTGTCAGATCACACTCGGAACGGCCGCAGGCAATCGTTTCGCCATGTGGCGCCAGGGAGCGCTGAAGCTGCCAGCCGACCTGACCGTCCTTGCCGAGAAGAAGAATGCTCATTGTCTTCCGATATTGATGCGCGGGTTTCCATTATGCCATCCGCACCCCGCCGGCTTTGAAAAACAAAGCCTATCCTTTATCCTTGCCCTTCCCCCATCGTTCAGCCTGCCCCATTTATGAGCATTTCCATCAAGACGCCCGAAGAAATCGAGAAAATGCGCGTCGCCGGTCGCCTCGCCTCGGAAGTTCTCGACTACATCGAGCCTTTCGTCAAGGCCGGCGTCACCACCAACGAACTTGACCGCCTCTGCCACGACTATACGGTCGATGTGCTGGGCGCCGTCTCCGCGCCGTTAAATTACGCGCCCTCCGGCTACAACCCCTACCCCAAGTCCATCTGCACCTCGGTCAATCACCAGGTCTGCCACGGCGTGCCGGGCGATCGCGTGCTGAAGAGCGGCGACATCGTGAATCTCGATGTCACCCCGATCAAGGACGGATACCACGGCGACACCAGCCGGATGTACCTGATCGGCGACGCTTCCATCCAGGCAAAGCGGCTTTGCGAGATCACATTCGAGTGCCTCTGGCTGGGCATCTCCGTGGTGCGCCCTGGTGGCCATATCGGCGATATCGGCGCCGTCATCCAGAAGCACGCGGAAAAGAACGGCTACTCGGTCGTGCGCGAGTTCTGTGGTCATGGCATCGGCGCAAAATTCCATGAGGATCCGCAGGTGACGCACTACGGCAAGGCCGGCACCGGCGCGCGGATGGAACCCGGCATGATCTTCACCATAGAGCCGATGATCAACGCCGGCAAGGCGGCCATCCGCGAACTGGCCGACGGCTGGACCATCGTCACCAAGGACCACAGCCTCTCCGCGCAATGGGAACACACGGTGTTGGTCACCGCTACCGGCTACGAAGTCCTGACGCTGTCGGCCGGCTGTCGTCCCAAGCCGGACTGGATCGCCTGATGAGCGTTGACCTTGCTGCCCTGCGCAGCGAAGTCAAGGACGGGCAACAGGCCCTGCGCGAATCCTATGCCCTGACCAACGACGCCCAGGATCTGCTCCGTACACGCTGTCGGCAGGTCGATGGCGTTCTCATCCGCCTCTGGGCAGGCCTCGATTTCCCGGCGACGCTGACGCTCGCCGCGGTTGGCGGCTACGGGCGCGGCGAGCTTTACCCGGCGTCCGACATCGACCTCCTGATTCTCCTGCCGCATGAACCCGACACCGCGCTGCAGGAGGGACTCGAGCGCCTGGTCGGTCATTTCTGGGACATCGGTCTCGAGATCGGACATAGCGTGCGCACGGTACAGGATTGTCTCGACGAGGCCGCCGGCGACATTTCGGTACAGACCGCCCTGGTCGAGGCCCGCCTGCTGACCGGCAACGAAAACCTGTTCGCCACCTTCCAGAAACGCCTGCGCGGCAACCTTGACCCCTTGCTGTTCTATGAGCGCAAGCGCCTCGAACAACAGGAACGCCACCTGCGCTTCAACGAGACGCCCTACAGCCTCGAACCCAATTTCAAGGAAGCGCCGGGCGGCCTGCGCGATCTCCAGGTCATCTTCTGGGTCGCGCGCGCCGCTGGCTTCGGTACGACCTGGGCCGATCTCGAAAAAAATGGCTTCCTGAGTGCCGAGGAACTGAAGCACGTGGAGCGCTGCGAGGAGTACCTGCGCCACCTGCGCATCCGCCTGCATCTGATGGTCGGACGCCGCGAGGACCGCCTGCTGTTCGATTACCAGAACACGCTGGCCGCCCAGTACGGCTTCGAATCGACCCCGGGGAAGCGTGCCTCGGAACGCCTGATGCAGGGCTATTACCGCAATGCCAAGGCCATCACGCTGACCAACACCATCCTGATGCAGAACATCGGGGCGGCGCTGGCACCCGAAAACGAACAGCTTCCGCATCCGATCGATGCCAATTTTCAGTCGGTCGGCGGCCTGCTCGACATCCGCAACGAAAATGCCTTCAACCTCGATCCGGCGCTGATCCTCGGCAGTTTCCTGGTCATGCAGGAACATTCCGATCTGCACGGCATGACGGCCCGCACCCTGCGCGCCCTGTGGCGGTCGCGCGAACTCATCACGCCGGCTTTTCGCACCAAACCCGCGCACCGCGCCATTTTCGTCAAACTGCTGCAGGGCAGCCGCGGCGTGATCCACGAGTTCCGCCGCATGAACCAGCTCGACATCCTCGGCGCCTACCTGCCGGCCTTCGGGCGCATCGTCGGGCAAATGCAGCACGACCTGTTCCATGTCTACACGGTCGACCAGCATATCCTGCAGGTTCTGCGCAACATCCGGCGCTTCACGATGACCGAGTTCGCGCATGAGTATCCGCTCTGCTCGCGCGCCATCGCCGGGTTTGACCGCCCCTGGCTGCTCTATGTCGCGGCGCTCTTCCACGACATCGCCAAGGGCCGCGGCGGCGACCACTCGGAACTCGGCACGGTCGACGCCAGGGTTTTCTGCGAAAAGCACTGGTTTTCCGCTGAGGAGACCGAACTGGTCGTCTGGCTCGTTCGCCGGCACCTGGTCATGTCTCAGGTTGCGCAAAAGGAAGACCTTTCCGATCCCGACGTGATCGCCGCGTTCAGCAAGCTGGTCGGCGATGCCCGCCACCTGACCGCCCTCTACCTGCTGACCCACGCCGACATTCGCGGCACCAGCCCGAAGGTCTGGAACCAGTGGAAGGGCAAGCTGCTGTCCGACCTCTACTACCTGACCCTCGAACACCTTAGCCAGGAGACCCCGCTGGCGCCGCAAGGCATCCTCGCCGAGCGTCAGGCCGAAGCCATGCGCCTGCTCCGTTACTTCGCATTGTCCGAAACGGTGCACGAGCGGCTCTGGAAACAACTGGATACCGTCTATTTCCTGCGTCATTCGGCCGAGGAAATCGCCTGGCACACGCGGTCCCTGCATTACCGCATCTTCAACGACCAACCGGTCGTGCGCGCCCGCATCCACCAGGAAGGCGAAGGACTGCAGGTCATGGTCTACACCAAGGATCAGCCGGACCTGTTCGCCCGCATCGTCGGCTTTTTTGCGCGCGCCGGTTACAGCATTGTCGACGCCAAGATTCACACGACGACGCACGGCTACGCGCTGGACAGCTTCGTCGTTCTCAACGTCGCCCCGCACGACAATGATCGCGACATGATCGCTTACATCGAGCATGAACTGAGCGACCGTCTCGCCCGCCAGGCACCGCCGGAAGCACCCTCCTCCGGCCGCCTTTCGCGCCAGGTGAAACATTTCCCGATCAAGGCCGAAGCCGAAATCCAGCCCGACGACAAGGGCGCCCACTTTGTCCTGACCCTTACCGCCGCCGACCGCCCGGGACTGCTCTATACGGTAGCCAATACCATCGCCGAGCACGGCGCCAACCTGCATACGGCCAAGATTTCGACGCTCGGCGAACGCGCCGAGGACGTCTTCCTGATCAGCGGCGGCGACCTCGCCAACAGCAGTCGCCGCATCCAGCTGGAAACCGACCTGATGGAGCGCCTCAAGGTCTAGTGTTTACTTGACCGGCTGGCAGTCGTCCTGGCAGCTGACGACCTTTTCGATCACCACGCGCACGCGGCCCATGGCGTCCTGCAAGACATGTTCGAGGCTCTCGAAGCGGATCCCGTTGGCGCTGCTGCCGCGCCCCGCCGCGTGATTGGCGACGACGCTGATGGCAGCATAGGGCAGCCCCAACTCGCGGGCGAGAGCCGCCTCCGGCATGCCTGTCATGCCGACCAGGTCGCAGCCGTCGCGCTCCAGTCGATTTATTTCGGCGGCACTCTCGAGCCGCGGCCCCTGTGTCGCCGCATAGACGCCGCCATCCTTCATAGCGATGCCCAGTGCCTCGCCAGCCGCGCGAATCCGGCAGCGCAGGTCTTGATCGTAGGGTTCGGTGAAGTCGACATGGGTCACCGGCGAGCCATTGCCATCGAAGTACGTCGCCTTGCGTCCCCAGGTGTAGTCGATGATCTGGTCGGGAATGACCATGTCGCCCGGCTGCAGGTCGGCCCGGATACCGCCGACCGAAGCGACCGAGATGATCCCGGTCGCCTTGTGGTGATGCAGCGCCCACAGGTTGGCCCGATAGTTAACCACATGCGGCGGAATCGTATGCCCGTAACCGTGGCGCGGCAGGAACATCGCCGGCTTGCCGCAGATCTGCCCGAAAACAAGCGCGCCGGATGGCTCGCCATACGGCGTGCGCACCACTTCACGATGCGAAACGTCAAGATTGGACAGCGTCGTCAGTCCGCTGCCACCAATGATAGCCAGCATTCAGTTCTTCCTTTCGGCCAGCAGCGAGGCCAGCGTTGGCACTACGCCTTTCAGCGATGGATGGGAACGCCGGATCTGCGCGAGATCCATGAGACTGCCTTCAAGTTTGCGATAGAGGGCGTTGCGCCGCTCGGCAACGAAGGGCAGACCGGCCAGCGTCTTGCCCAGATGATAGCGAACCAGCGTATCGCGCCCGATATCCTTGGCCTGCCAGGGAATCGCCGTGCGATCGACGAGGTGCAGCGCGCGCATCGAGGGCAGCCGCGCCGCCAGTTCGGCCACCTGGCGATGCATAGCCTCGCGATAGGCGGCCACCGCCTGCCCGCCATCGCTCGCCATCGCCCCGGTCGTCGCGGACGGCGCGCCCATCAGCCAGCAGACGACGACATCGGGCGCGAACTCCTCAATCGCCGCCAGCTGTTCCGCTGCGAGCGCGGCAACATCGGCCTGCATCAGCCCGATCTGGCCCGCCGCGTCGCCCAGCCGTTCACGGGTCGCCGCCAGGCATTCCGGCAGGCTGTCGAGCGCCAGCACCGCCAGACCGCGAGCGGCAAGGGCCGCCGTGCCGAAGCCGAGGCCGCAACCGATCTCGAGTACGCGGCGGCCGGGAACCAGCCCGGCCATCCAGTCGTAGTCACCGCCGCGGACATAGCCCCCCCCCTCGCTCTCCCAATAGGCGAGAAACTCGCTGACCGTGGCGCCGCTCACGTCAGCCGCTCCATCGCCGTCCGCTTGCCGCGCCCGTCAGGAATGAGGCGCTCCACTCAGAGCTCCAGCGACTTCAGATAATCGGTGAATGCAGCCCCGACTTCCGGATGGCGGCGCCCGAAAACCACGCTCGCCTGCAGATAGCCCAGCTTCGACCCACAGTCGTAACGGGTACCGGCGAAACGGTAGGCCAGCACCTGCTCCTCGCCGAGCAGCGAGGCGATGCCGTCGGTCAACTGGATCTCGCCGCCGGAACCCGGCTTGATCGTTTCCAGGTGATGAAAGATGCGCGGTGTCAGGATATAGCGGCCAACGACCGCCAGCGTCGAGGGCGCTTCTTCCGGCTTCGGCTTCTCGACGATGGCGTTGATCTGCTCGATGCGCTCGGCGACCCGGCGCGCGTCAACGATGCCGTAGCTCTGGGTGTCGGCGCGTGGCACATCCTGCACACCGAGTACCGAACAGCGGTAGTAGTCGTAGGTATCCGTCATCTGCTTCATCACCGGCGG